>ASHK01000773.1 GCA_000695745.1 Vibrio madracius
TTTCACGCAAGCTGATCAGTGCACTCAAACAGCAAGGAATAACGTCAGTGGGTACCCAAGTCGTCTATGGTCACCCTGCGGCGAAACAAGACTTGGCCATTGGTGGTATCCGTTTAGAAGGTGACAGAACCACCAGCCTATTGGCGTTTTTTAAACTCTACCCCTACTGGCAGGCAAACCTGACTTGGAAGCAACAAGACCATTTGGAGCAAACTCTGTCAGTCGTGCGCTCTGAAGTAGACACATCAAAGCAGAAGCAAACTGTCGATGAATTGCTGACTTGGTTACACAAAAACCGTGTGTTGACCATTATTCGTTCGGAAGACCTCTCATTGAGTATCCCTTCACGTATTCGAGGCGTGGAAATTAATTCTATTGGCTGGTGTGACTTTTCCAAACTTTGGATCAAACAGAGAACGACACCGTCTCACTAGACTATGTGTCGCTCTTACTTAGAAGTAGTGAGAAATAGCTAAATATCGAGTTCGAATATGCTCGATCAATAGCCTTACTTTGTTTGGTGGCTGTCGAGTAAATGGATAGACCGCATAAATGCCCAAACGCTTACCCACTTGATCTGGGAAAATATCCACCAACTGACCGTTGCGTATGTCATGATACACCAAGCAACGTGGAACATAAGCGATACCATGTCCCCCTAATGCTGCCTTACGCAATGCTGTGGCATTGTCAGTAGAGAATGAGCCCGAAACTCGGACGATATAATTGCCTTTATTGGCCTTAAACTCCCACTCTGATGCTCCAGTGGTTTGATAAGCATATTGCAGGCAATTGTGCTGAGTCAGATCCTCGGGTTTAAGCGGTTTACTGTTTTTAGCAATATAGGAAGGTGAAGCACAAACCACCCACTGAGAGTCCAAGATATGACGCGCTATCAGACTTGAATCCTCTAGATATCCAGTACGAATAACAAGATCAAACCCGCCATCAACCAGATCGACAAATCGATTATCCAGCGACATATCGACAGTGAGCCCCGGATGCATATTACAAAACTCGGCCACGGCATCTGCTAAAATCAAATCACCCGAGATAGTCGGCACGGACATTTTAATATGACCGCTAATATTCTCCCCAAAACCTGACACAGACTCCATTGCCTCTTGGGTGGCTTGCTTCACATTTTTCGCACCATGCACCAGTGCTTTACCCGCCTCAGTCAGCGTTAATTTACGCGTTGTTCGATATAATAATTGAACCCCAAGCTCTTGCTCCAAACGTGCAATTCTTTTGCTAACTACTGAATTTGTAAGGTTATTTTGTTCTGCCACTCGGCTAAAAGCGCCTGTTTCTACCACTTGGTAAAACAGAATTAAGTCATCTGCTCGCATCACATTATGTCATTTTTGGAAATAATCATTTTCATTATTTCTCTATATCAATAAAAAGAAAGGGATAAATTCACTTTAAGTTAACAACATTGTTACACACGTAAGCAAAGCAACTTCGCCGCACGGTTTCAGGACTATCTTTCTAAGCACTACATTGGATGAGTTCTGGTTTATGGGTTTTCTCTTACTCAAACCGTGATAAGCGGATTTTGGTTTCTATAACCGCTGAATTATTGAGTTTATTTTGCAGGAAGTTGTGAGTGATCTCATGAAGGTAACTGCGCTTATTTTTCAGAATGTTACATCTAGTCTATATAAAAATATAAACCCATAGAAATGGGTATCGTGCTGGAGCAAAGCAATGCGAATCTATCCCTCAAAACCGAGCAAAGTTTATTTTTATGCCACTTGTCTCGTCGATATGTTTGACCCTGATGCGGGTCTTGACGCTATGGCCCTGCTAATGCAGCAAGGTATCGATGTAGAGTTTGTTGAAAAACAAACGTGCTGCGGCCAGCCAGCCTATACCTCAGGCTATGAAAGTGAAGCCAAGCAGGTCGCACAAAGCCAAATGGATTTATTCTCAGAAAACATTCCTGTCATTGTCTTATCTGGCTCATGTGGTGGGATGATGCATCACCATTATCGTCGATTATTCAAAGGCGATAGTAACCAAGCTCAAGTGGATAGCTTCTGTGACCGCGTCTTTGAACTTACTGAGTTCTTAGTAAACGTATGCCGAGTGAGGCTCGATGACAAAGGTCAGCCAACCAGCGTTGTCATGCATACTTCTTGCGCAGCTAGGCGTGAAATGAACGTCCACGTTACCGCCACGGAATTGCTAAGCCAACTGACCAATGTCGAGCTGAGAATGCAAGACTACGAGAGCGAGTGTTGCGGCTTTGGTGGCAGCTTTTCCGTCAGGCATCCTAATATTTCCCAAGCGATGGTTGAAGACAAAACTCGACACATCGAAGCAACAGCATCCGATACTTTGGTCAGTGCTGATTGGGGGTGCTTACTCAATATTAATGGTGCTTTTGAATATCAGGCAAGGCCATCAAAGGTCGTCATTTAGCCTCATTCTTGCTAGAACGTACCCAAGGAGAATCCCTATGAGTCAGACTCCTGAACGATTTCACGCCCTAGCAAAAGAGGCGCTAGCCGATAAGCAGCTTAGAGCTAATTTCCGAGGCGCAATGGACTACCTGCGCGATAAACGTAAAACCGCTTTCTCTGATTTGGATGAAGAGAAGCAGACTCGGGACTTAGCTGAAGCAATACGTCAGCGCTGTCTTAGCAAGCTTCCGGAGCTGCTCGAACAACTGGAGTTCAACTGTTATCGAAATGGTATCCAAGTTCATTGGGCAGAAAATCCAGAGCAAGCGAATGCGATCATCGCCTCGATTGCTTGCGAGCATGACGCCAAAAGCATCATCAAAGGTAAGTCTATGGTCAGTGAAGAGATCGAGATGAACCATGAGATGGCAAAACTGGGTATCGAATGTCTTGAAAGCGACATGGGTGAGTACATAGTGCAACTTGATGGTGACAAACCATCGCACATCATCATGCCAGCTATCCATAAGAATAAGCAGGAAGTTAGCGACACATTCGAAGCAAATCTTGACGGTTTTACTCCGACCACCGACGTTGATAGCCTGATTCAGACCGGACGCACTCGCTTGCGACAAAAGTTCTATGACGCCGACATCGGTTTATCGGGCGTGAACTTTGCCGTAGCCGAAACCGGAACGCTGTGTTTGGTAGAAAACGAGGGCAATGGCAGGATGTCCACCACCGTCCCTAACGTCCACATCGCGATTACCGGTATCGAAAAAGTCGTTGAATACCTCGCTGACGTGCCGCCTTTGTATAGCGCGTTGACTCGCTCTGCCACTGGCAGGCAATTACAACTTACTTCAACATGATCAGCTCTCCGCGTAAAGCAGGAGAGAAAGACGGGCCTCAACAAGTCCATTTGATTCTGCTCGACAACGGCCGTAGCCAAGCCTTCCAAGATGAAGAGCTCCGCAAAACATTGCAATGTATTCGTTGTGGCGCATGCATGAATCACTGCCCTGT
>ASHK01000774.1 GCA_000695745.1 Vibrio madracius
TTTGAAGTAGCTCTAAACGAGGCAATAATGATTCGGGCGTACCATCATCATTGTTCGGTATGGCAATGACGGTTGGGCGCTTATTGACAGTCGAGGGAAAGAACTTCACAAAATCTATCGACTGTACAAGTAAGTCGAGACATTGCTGTTGGGAAAGTTCGCGATACAGATTTCCACCAGCATGTAAATGGCAGATAGGCGGCCCACTAACCAAGCTGCTGTTTTTTTCAAACAATGCAACGTTTAGCCCTTGTTTTGCCAAATACAGTGCGACGGTTGAACCTGCCACTCCGCCACCAATGATTGCAACTCTTTTACCGCTGGTTGCCACCGCTAAATCTTTGTTCATCGCTTATTTATTGGCGTTATAAAGGAGGTCAATTTTAGCCTCTTAGACTATTAAAAAAAATCACTATTTTTGTGATGTTTTTCTTGACAGTAATTTAGTGCATAACTCAATTCCCTCGTAATTCGGGCTTGGATTACGCGCCATTACCGATAAATCAATGGTTACCGTTTTCTGCCTGTCATTTTACTATTGAGTTATCCAAAACTTTATCCACCGATTTTGTGGATAACTCCTAAAAATCGGTGGCTAACTATTAAGCAAACTGCTTTTGACTTGTAGTAAGCATCTGTCGTATCAGAGAAAATAATACTAGCGCTAAGGTTACGAAAGCGATTGCGGGGACCATTACCCAAGTGGATAAATGCCAACTCCACGGCAGCTCGAAGCCAAATTTCATGATCGAGCCTACAACGACCTCTGCACCCAGTGTCGCTACTAACCCTGCTGTTATCGCCATGATCCCGTATTCAGCCCATATCGTTCTGACAATTCGCCTACGACTTGCGCCCAAAGTTCGGTATAAGCGAATTTCAGCTTGACGTTGAGATAAACTTAGACGCAACAAGGTAAAGATAAGGAGGACACCAGATAGCACGCCAAGTGCTGCTAAAACGGTGATCGACCAAACTATTTGGCTCAGTAGACCTTGTATCTTCTCTCCCATTAGTCGTATGTCCATTAAACTGACGGTTGGATGATTACGTGACAGCTCTCCAATCAATTGATTATCTTTGTCTTCAAGCCTAAAGCTCACTAGCCACGCACTTGGGATGTTGGCCATGACATCCGGAGTAAAGATGAAATAGAAGTTTGGCTTCATGTCACGCCATTCTACAAAGCGAATAGAGTTGACGTTTGCGGTGATTTTTTGGCCATTTATAGTAAAACCCAACTTATCACCTATTTTAAGGTTTAGGTTCTCTGCCACGTCTTTTTCAACCGATACACCATTTGTCTTCGTCCATTCACCTTCAATAACATCGTTATAGCTTGGTAATGTCTCCGCGTAGGTGAAGTTAAGCTCTCTTGTTAATGCGTCTTCCTGTTCCAGTCCTTGTTTTTGACGCAATTGAGCATCTTCTCCATTGATCTCAGTGAGTCTGCCTCTTGAAATGGGAAACGCTTCTGAACGCTGAATGTTATTTCCATCAAGCGCCTCGAGATAGCTTTGTTTTTCATGCTCACCAATATTAAGCGCAAAGGCATTCGGCGCATCAACCGGAAGTGTACGTTGCCAATCACTGAGTAAATCGCTGCGCACCAACCAGATGGTCGTCAGTAGCATTAAAGACAGCCCTAACGCACCGTATTGAAGTCCGGTATGACGTTTACTTCTATTGATTCGACTGACCGCAAGTTTCATCGAAACCGGTAGTGATACCTTCGACAGCAACCAAGTAAAAATGACACTGATCGCCCCTAAAACCACAAATAACCCGATAATACCTGCAAGGACGATCCAAACTAGGTTGTTATCACGATAGGCAACAAGCAAAGGAATCAGCGGGACAAGAATCAGAAAATAGATAAAACCACCGCGATTTTCATCGACGCTTTGGAGTACCTCTACCGATGAGACCGAAATGAGCTTGTAGAGCGGAATACCCAAAGCAGGTACGCCGATACACAAACTCGATACGACAGCAATCACGGCAGGTGTCAGGCCATACCCGGTAGTGGGTCTGGCAATAAATCCGTCAGCGGTAACCGTAATAACGTTTCAAGTAGCACGCCTAGCACCAGACCTGCAACGATGGCTAATACAACCAAAAGCAAGGTTTGAATACTCAACCATCGAACCAACCAAGATTTGCTCGCCCCTAAGCTTTTCAGCATCGCAACTGTCTGTCTCGGCTTTGAACGTAGTTTTGACATGTCAGAACAAGTGTTGTCGCCGCCATAATAATAATGATGGCGACCGTCAACGATAGGTATTGGGTCGTCCGATCGAATATCTCATTGGTTCGACTACCCGAACTTTGGTCTCGCCAGCGGTCGCTCGGCGTTAACTCAATCTGTTGTTTCAGTTGAGTGATGGCTGCTTCTTCTCCAGTAAGATAGGCTCGAAATTGAACTCGACTACCTAATTGAATCGCACCAGTTTCGTCCACCGATTCCTGGTGAATGTAAGCCGTTGGCATTTGCTGAAACGGGTTGAAACTGATACCCGGCTCTTCGAGGATAACGCCACTCACCGTCAAGTCAGCGTCGCCCACAGTGACAACGTCACCCTGAGTGACACCAAGTTGTTCTGCTATTCTGCTATCAACCACAACTCACCGGGTTTAACGTGATGTTGTGTCCCAGTATCTGTCGCTAATGTTAAAGTGCCTCTAAGAGGAAAATGATCATCGACCGCTTTGACCGTAATCAGCTGCATCCCATTGTCGCTAAACGACATCGTCGCAAAGCGCGTATAAAAGGACGAGTTGAGCCCTGAAGCCTCGATATATTGTAGATTAGTGTCTGTTATTGGATTTGCGGTGATATACACCGTATCGGCAGTCAGTGCATCTTTGCCCTGCTTAACAATAACCTGCTCCATTCGCTCAGCGAGAGCGGATAAGCCAAAAATGCACGCTATGATCAACGTGAGAGAGATAGCAATAGGCCAAAGCTGCCCTTGCCTGATCTCGTCGATACTCCAACTGATCAGTCGCTTATTGAGTCCTCCTTGAGCCATCTCTTATTCCTCTTCTAGCTTTCCGGCATTCATATGGAAAATACGGTCACAACGTTTCGCTAACGATAGATCGTGAGTCACTAACACCAGTGTTGTTCCATGTTCCTTGTTAAGATTGAACAGCAGTTCAACGATCTTATGTGCGGTGTTTTGGTCCAAGTTTCCGGTAGGCTCATCAGCAAACAAAATTTTCGGGCTGGTCATAAAGGCTCTTGCGATGGCAACTCGTTGCTGCTCTCCTCCCGATAATTGAGAAGGTAAATGATCGATTCTGTGGCCCAAACCTACCGACTCTAGCAGCGCTTTAGCTTTGTCTGTGTCTTCATTTTCTCCTTTAAGCAGACACGGTAACGTCACATTTCCCAGTGCCGATAAACTTGGGATCAATAAAAAACTTTGAAATACGAAACCTAAATGATCACTGCGTATCTTTGCGCGTGCTTCATCATCAAGGTCTGAAATTCGCTGTTCTAGTAGTTGGATTGAACCTTGAGAAGGAACGTCCAAACCGGCCAGTAAAGTCATCAATGTCGATTTCCCTGCACCTGATGTTCCTACGATAGCAATACTCTCACCCTCTTCGATTGACAGATTTACATCCTCGAGGATTGTTAAATGTTCCGTTTTCGTAGACACTACTTTGGACACTGATTCAGCTTTGATTATGGAAGAACTCATGATTCGGCAACTTTCCTTTTTCGTTTTAATTGTTTTATCCTTGGCCTCTTTAAATGCAAAAGCGGCGACGTTACTTATTCTTGGAGACAGCTTAAGTGCAGGCTACAACATGCGTGTAGAGCAGAGCTGGCCATCCATTGTTATCATGACAAATTGTCATCAGACACAACCCCGATTGAGTCGTTAACGGCAGTGTTTCCGGTGATACCACAAGTAATGGTCTTGCCAAGCTCCCAGGCCTTCTCAAGCAACACTCCCCAGATTACCTACTGATTGAGTTAGGAGCTAACGACGGGTTGAGAGGATTCCAGCCTAACATCATCAAGAAAAACTTGGCGTCGTTAATCGAAATGGGACAAAAAGCCGGTTCAAAAGTGCTACTGATGCAGATTCGAATCCCACCCAATTACGGAAAACGGTATGCTTCTATGTTTGAGGGAATCTACCCTGCACTAGCAAAAGAAACCAACTTACCGTTGCTGCCATTTTTCTTGGAGCAGGTCATCATCAAGCCAGAATGGATGATGGAAGACGGATTACACCCAAAGCCAGAAGCTCAACCTTTTATTGCTCAATTCGTTGCTGACAGTATGCGACCTCACCTTTAGCCTCACACTAAAACTTTTTTAAAGTTTCTACGAATTAAGGGCATCAGATTCACCTTTTTGATGCCCTAGCTCAATATAATTTACAACACTTTACGTTATTCTGTGTCTTTATCATCGTCTTAGATAGGTTGTATAAATGATAATTGAACCGATTATCAGCGGTGTCGTCGCACGGTCAGCCCACCCAGAGGGCTGTAAAAAGGCGGTCGATAACCAAATTGATTACGTAAAGTCGGCAAATCCGATCAAGAATGGTCCAAAACGTGTGCTTATTATCGGCGCCTCTTCCGGTTTTGGACTTGCAGCACGCATCGCTCTCACTTTTGGCGGTGCCGAAGCTGACACCATAGGCGTTTCGTTCGAGCGTGGACCATCAGACAAGGGCATTGGTTCGGCAGGATGGTACAACAATATTTTCTTCAAAAAACGCGCTGAACAAGCGGGTCGTCGCGCTATCAATATTGTTGGCGACGCTTTTTCAAAGGATGTCAGAGAACAAGTCATTGAAGCCATTGAGACCTACTTCGAAGGTGAAGTGGATTTGGTCATCTATAGTCTAGCGACTGGTTTAAGACCTGATGGTGACGGTGGTTTCTGGCGCTCTGCAATTAAACCAATTGGAGAATCAGTCTCTGGCGCTACGATCAATCTGGAAACTGAACAATGGGAAGAAGCCACGCTTAGCCCAGCAACCGACGAAGAAATTCAAGGCACGCTAAAAGTGATGGGCGGTGAAGATTGGGAAAGCTGGATAGATACCCTCATCAACTCTGATTCCGTTGCAGACGTTTTAAAACCATTGCTTTTTCGTATATTGGTCCAACGTCACCCACCCAATCTACCTTGATGGTACATTAGGCGTGCAAAAGTTGACTTGCACCAAACTAGCCATGCCTTGAATCTTGAACTCTCAAACTTTAATGGCAATGCGTATGCGACAGTGTGTAAAGCTCTTGTTACCAAAGCAAGTGTGTTTATTCCTGGTCTAAGTCCCTACTTACTCGCATTATATAAAACTATGAAAGCGCAAGGCACTCACGAAGAATGTATTGAGCAAATGCAGCGCCTGTTTTCAACCAAACTATACGGTCAAGACAAGATCCCGCTCGATGGAGAACGATTAATTCGTATGGATGATTGGGAACTCGACCCTGATACTCAAAACCAAGTAGGCAAACTGCTCGAGCAAATGAATGCTGACAACTTTAAAACCATCGGTGATTTTGAAGGGTTCCAAAACACATTCTTAAACCTTAATGGCTTTGCCCTAGATGATGTTGATTACACTAAAGAAGTTGATGTAGAACGATTACAGAAATTACGACCTTAGTTTATTGCGCCATGTTTTCGCAGTCTCACTTTTGAGACTGCGACTATTCTTCCTCTTTGTCCAACCACTTACTATTCAGCATCACTAATCAGCCCTGAGCTAGACCTTATACTTTGATCGTATCAAGATAAATTGAACGATGGCCTTTGACCATCGAAAGCCACAGGACGTGGAAATTGACGAGTAATGATCAAGTGCTAGATTCGCTAGCCGTTCTTTCAAATAAGGATATTCGAAAGATCCAAAAAATGTTCACACTGCAACATTGTGATAAATCAGCGCTAATCGCGTGGGGATATTGCACCTACCAGAAGCAAACAATTGTGCTTCAATGTGTTGACTACCTCTGCCCCCCTCTATTGAAGAATCGCAGTGATGAAATACACCAAATTATTTCTCTTTCAGAGAATCATGATTTGCAACATGACTACTTTCATTCTCTGTTATCGAAACTTGACATACCAACGCCAAACTCTGTGGTGGACTATGCCATTACCTATAACCAAAATGGTGAACATTTTGGGCTGGTATTTGTTGTCCATCGTTCAGCCCCTCAAGCAAAGAACCTGCTCAACGCTTTGGCAACAGAAATAGAAGGTCTTATTGCCCATAAACAACTTTCATTCTCCGTTACTGAGTTAAAAAGAAGCTTTCAAGAACAAATCGAGCAGCGCAATCATCAAATAACGGCATTAAAACAGAAAGTAGATCACCTAGAGTCAGAAAACGCACACCTTGAAAGACAATTGCTCTATCGACAGCATCATGATC
>ASHK01000775.1 GCA_000695745.1 Vibrio madracius
AATCAAAAAGGGGCCGTTCTCAGTGTGCTTAAGAAAGCTGAAGATGAAGAGGCATTGATTCTCCGAGTCTACAACCCATCAGAAACTGCCATCATTGAAGACAATGTGTCATTCAATGAATCAGTGACTTCTTGGAGAGAGGTGAGTATGGACGAACGAATTCGAGATACTAACATTGAGATGCAATCCTTCGGACCGCTGAAACCGTGTCAGGCTAGAAGCTTCCAAATTAAGCTTTAAGCTAAGTTTGTGGTCAGCAAAAAGCATCGTGCTCCGCTTCTTTGCTGACTACTCCCTTTACCAATATCAAGGGAATGGTACTGTCTTTCGGTTATCACCATACCAGCGACGTACCTAGAGCTGTTTAATTGAGACTTCACAGGCTCACTATTGGTAACTTATGGTCCTGATAAGTTCATAATCAAGCTCTTTGACCAACCCCGCTGCGAGGCGGGTTTTTTCATCAATCCCCTCCGTATTAGTCCTCCCTACCAGTGCTCCATCTATTGGTTATAACAATGGTTCCTATTTTGAATCCATTACTGACTCACTTTAGATTGTTATTCAGACCAAGTAGGTATTTCTCTCAGCAAGGATGTTATCTATCAAAGATTTGGAGCGAACAAATGAAAAACTCAATTCTTACGCTGATACTAACCGCAACAACCAGTGTGGCAATTGTTGGTACCGCCGATGCATGCACCTATGCCACTTTTGAAGCTAATGATAAGTCCTTTGTCGCTCGCACTATGGAATTACCATTTGAAGTTCATGAGATGCTCACAATTGTTCCAAGAGGGCATAAGTTCGATGAGTTTACGGCTAAATATGGCTTTGTTGGGATGCAGCATGGTCAAGAAGATATGGTGTCTTCAGGCATTAATGAGCATGGTGTTTCGGTTGAGGTACTGGCACTTGGTGCCGCAGATTATCTGCCGGCAGGTAAGGGCGATATTTCACAAATTGCGCTCGGGGCTTACATTCTTGGTAATGCCCGTTCAACCGATGAAGCAGTCACGATACTTCATAATCTGAAAGTGCATCTTGGTGAAATGGCAGGAGTTGGTGCTATCGGGGTACACCTGGCGATCAACGATGGTGAGCGTAAAGTCGTTGTGGAACATACTCAAGGCAACGGCATTGCCGAGATTTACGAAAACGATCTCGGCGTAATGACCAATGATCCTGTCTATCCCGTTCAAGTAGAACTGGCGCAGATGATGCTTGATGGTAACGATTATGATGATGCAAAAGTAAAGTTTGCAGAAGAGACCTTTAAAGGTTTTGACCGCTCACCTAGCGGACGTTTCCAACAAATGGTGGCATTAAACGCGACTCAAGATAACACCAGAATCGTGACTGACTTTGATGCAGTTAACCGTGCATGGTCAATGATCAATAGTGTTGATGTGGTGCAAGGGACCCTGTATTGGCGACACTTCGATCGCGAAAACCCACAAATGACTGGCTATTCGAATGTCACTGATATTCACAACAAAGACTATTATTTCCGTACTTACGATAACCAACAGATTCGCAAAGTCGATATCGATACTATTGATTTCACCAACACTACTTACAAGCAGTTTGATATCTTCAGAACCATTAATGGCTATCAAGCTATTGATATTAAGTAATTTATTTTTCTATCTATAGACTGTTAAATGTGCGCAAACCTTGGGTGCATTTAACTTTGGCACGATCGGAATTCACAATGGCGTGATCTGATATGAGGTGGCGCCATTTGTAGACCTATAATCTCTCCATCAAACAATGACACTTTCATCGTTAACCTAACACTGGGAGAGATTCATCATGGCGAACACAGCACTTATTACTGGCGCATCAAGTGGCATCGGACTTGAACTGGCTAAAGTCCACGCGCAAAAAGGCGGTGACTTAGTTTTAGTCGCTCGTTCTCAAGCGAAACTCGAAGCATTGAAAGCTGAGCTTGAAAGCCAATTTGACATTAACGTTACCGTTCTACCTGCCGACTTAGCCAAGCCTGATTCTGCTCACTCGTTGTTTGCACAAACGGAAGCGGCCGGGATCCAAATCGATATACTGATTAATAATGCAGGTTTCGGTGGTCATGGTCATTTTCATGAACGTGCTCTTGAAGATGAGCAAGCAATGATGCAAGTAAACATGGTTACCTTGACTAACCTCACCCACCTTTATTTAAAAGGCATGGTAGAACGAAACAAGGGTAAGATACTTAATGTTTCGTCCACAGCCTCTTTCATGCCCGGTCCTTTGCAAGCCGTTTACTACGCAACAAAAGCATACGTGACCTCTTTTAGCCAAGCGGTCGCTGAAGAAGTAAGGGAACACAACATCTCCGTTACAGCCTTATGTCCAGGTGCAGTCGCGACAGGTTTGTTGAAGCAGGAAATCTCGAAGGTGTGGATATTTGGAAGAATGCGAAAACGCCGCGTTCCGTTGCTGAGTGTGGCTATCAAGCAATGGAAAATGGCGAACTGATTGCATTCAATGAGACAGGTTTGAAGTTCATGTTGAATTGGATTGTTCCTTTCCTTCCTCGTAAGATGGTACTGAAAATTTCGCGTCGATTGATGGAAAAAAGCGCAAAGTGATATCGCGTTACCTCGCTAAGAAAGAAGTATTGAGATGAAGAGAGCCAGTAAATTTGTTATTCCACCGAACTGGAAACTGTTGTTCAGTGACCTAGATCTTAACATTGAGGAAGTGCTTGCTTGCGCGAAGCTCCCAAAGGGGTTATTCGCTCAAGAGAAGATACAGCTTTCTCCCGCTCAATATTTCCAATTATGGCATGGTGTAGATCTTGCTGCACAGGCCGAGATGTGCCGTTAGAATTTGCCAAGGTAATGAGCCTTGAGTTCTTCGATGTGCCGATCTACGCCGCCATATGCACCCCGAACCTCAATACAGCAGCTAAACGTCTTCAGGAATACAAACCGCTTATTGGTCCGATGGTGCTAGATATTGAAACCAACGCTGACTATACCGAATTACACATTAGTTGTTATGGCTTTGAGGCTCCATTACCGCTTTGCCTGAATCTTTCCGAGCTTGTTTTCTTCACGCAACTAACACGTCTGGCAACGCGCCAGAATATTACACCAAGCCGAGTTGAACTCCCTGCACTTCCAGAAAATCTTGC
>ASHK01000776.1 GCA_000695745.1 Vibrio madracius
GTGCCTTCACGTAAATTTCTAGGCCTGAAGTATCGTGCTCAGGAAGATATTGATTCACTTTCTTAATCAACTCAGCATCATGGGCACGGTTCTCATCGAGCCAAAATACCGCAGGTGTGTTTGATGCACGGGCGCGCGTTACCGCCAGTTTTACCCAATCTTGAATTGGAGCATCTTTCACCTGACACATACGGAAGATGTCGCCTTCTTCAACAGGCTGCTCAATAAGCACATTACCAGCTGCATCGATCACTTCCACTTTGCCATCACCTTTTAAAATGAAGGTCTTATCGTGTGAGCCGTACTCTTCTGCTTTTTGAGCCATCAGGCCTACGTTTGGCACGCTACCCATCGTCGTTGGGTCAAAGGCACCATTCTCTTTACAGAAGTCGATAACCGCTTGATAAATACTTGCATAGCTACGATCTGGAATCATTGCTTTAGTATCTTTCTGCTTACCATCTGGTCCCCACATTTGACCTGATGAACGCAGCATCGCTGGCATGGAAGCATCAACGATAATGTCACTTGGTACGTGTAGATTGGTAATACCGCGATCAGAGTCAACCATGGCAAGTGCAGGTTGAGTTTCGTAAACGGCGGCAAGATCGGCTTCAATCTGCGCTTTTTGAGCAGCTGGAAGTGAGGCGATTTTTGCATAAACATCGCCAATGCCGTTGTTTACATCAACACCAAGTTCTTCAAAAAGCTGACCGTGTTTGGCAAATACATCCTTGTAGTACACTTTTACTGCATGACCAAAGATAACCGGGTCAGAGACCTTCATCATCGTGGCTTTCATATGCAGAGAAAGCAGAACATCTTGCTGTTTCGCTTCTGCAATTTGTTGTTCAAAGAAAGACACTAACGCCTTTTTGTTCATGACAGACGCATCGATAATTTCACCCGCTTGTAGGGCAACTTTCTCTTTAAGAATACTTGTCTCGCCATTAGCGGAAGTGAATTGAATTTTTACATCCGTTGCATCCGCTACAGTGACCGATTTTTCACTACCGAAGAAATCGTGATCTGTCATGCTAGATACATGAGACTTAGAATCTTTCGACCAAGCGCCCATTGAATGCGGGTTTTTCTTCGCGTAGTTTTTAACAGATAGCGGCGCACGGCGGTCTGAGTTACCCTCACGTAGAACTGGGTTTACCGCACTGCCTTTGATCTTGTCGTAAGTAGCTTTAATCGCTTCTTGTTCTGGCGTGGTTGGTTCTTCTGGGTAGTTTGGCAAATCATAGCCATTCGCTTGAAGTTCTTTGATTGCCGCCTGAAGCTGTGGAATAGAAGCAGAGATGTTTGGAAGCTTGATAATGTTCGCTTCTGGTGTTTTCGCCAGTTCACCAAGTTCGGCGAGAGCGTCGCCAATGCGTTGTTCTTCTTTCAGATATTCAGGGAAGTTAGCAATAATACGCCCTGCTAGTGAAATGTCTCTTGTTTCAACACTGATACCAGATGAAGCAGTAAATGACTGAATGATTGGCAGCAATGAATACGTTGCTAGCGCTGGAGCTTCATCAGTAATGGTATAGATAATTGTCGGCTTTCTGTAGGCATGAAATTTCCCTATCGTTCTAATTGGGTATGAGCACCCTTATTAATCAACGTGCCTTCATCAAGGACACGTAAACGTTATGACCGAACGCGATTGAGTGGTTGGATACAAAAAGTTTGTACATGAAAACCCTCTCAATTGGGCTTTTTTTGTTCAGTCAAACGAAATCCTAAGCACTTATAATTAAACAAATTTGGGCAATTAGTCTATTATCTTGTGCGTTATTCCTGTTTTTGAGCGCGCTTATAATAGCTCAAAACAACCGTAGACAAAACTACACCACACAGTTTGTTTACATTTTTGCAAGGTAGTTAACATGACGAATAAAACAGCGGCACCTCGTAACAAGCCGAAAAGCCGCGCTGCTTCTACACGTTTCAAACAGCAGTCAGATCAAAGAAGTAGGACGAAAAAGCCCTCGTCCAAGCAAACGTATTAGACGAAAAGCGGATAGCAATAGAACGAGACTACCCATTGAAGATCGAAAAGTAATCCTCTTCAACAAGCCTTATGACACATTAAGTCAATTCACAGATGGTGACGGACGTAAAACTCTCGCCGATTACATCCCAATCAAAGATGTCTACGCTGCAGGACGCTCGATAGAGATAGCGAGGGTTTGATGGTTCTGACCAACGATGGCATTTTGCAAGCTAGGCTAACACAGCCAAAATCTAAATCAGAGAAAACCTATTGGGTTCAAGTGGATGGTGTTCCAAGTGATGAAGACTTAGAAAAACTGCGACGTGGTGTCGTGCTCAAAGACGGTCCTACACTGCCTGCTAAAGTTGCACTTATGGAAACACCTGAAGTTTGGGAACGCAATCCACCAGTCCGCTTTCGGGCCAATATTCCGACTACTTGGTTAAGTATTACGATTATTGAAGGAAGAAATCGACAAGTACGTCGAATGACGGCGAATATTGGTTTCCCAACATTACGGCTGATCCGAGCGTCTATGGCTGGATTTGAGATTGGGCATTTGCAGCCAGGTGAATGGGTAGAGATCCCAACCCAACACCCAGCGTTAGTGAAGTAAGCGTTAACAACTTATTGTTTGGCAACAATCGCTCGAACGTGCTCAAGATCTTCAGGAGTATCCACCCCAGCTGGTGGTGCTTCTTGAGCCGCGGCCACATGGATTTTCTCACCGTACCATAAGACACGTAGCTGCTCTAAACACTCAATGCGTTCAAGTGCGCTCGGTTCCCACTCAACATAGGTCTTGATAAACCCTGCACGATAAGCATAAATACCAATGTGTCTAAGTAAAGGACTCGCCGCGCGTTGCTTTGGCTCTGAGGCATAGGCATCGCGATCCCAAGGTATCGTAGCTCGACTGAAATAGAGCGCATAGCCCTGCGCGTCAGTGACCACTTTTACCGCATTCGGGTTAAACACTTCCGCATCATTGTCAATAGTCACGCCAAGCGTTGCCATTGGAGCAATGCTTGTTTCTAGGTTGCTTGCTACTTGTTTAATGATACTTGGCGGAATTAGCGGCTCGTCGCCTTGAACATTCACCACTATATGATCAGGGGCGATATTCATGGACTCTACCACCTCAGCTAAACGCTCTGTACCTGATTCATGTGTCGGAGAGGTCATGCAAACTTCGGCACCAAACAGCTTCGCCGCTAACTCAACACGCTCATCATCCGTTGCGATAATTACGCGCTCTGCGCCCGATTGGAGGGATTTCTCATAAACGTGCTGAATCATCGGTTTACCGCCGATGTCCGCCAGCGGCTTGCCAGGCAGACGAGTAGATTCATACCTTGCTGGAATTATGACCGTAAAAGACATTAGCGTCCCTCATCCATACTCATTTGTCTTGCTTCAGGTTCTAGTAGTACGGGAATCCCATCTTTGATTGGGTAAGCAAGTCTATCAAGCTTACAAATAAGCTCTTGCTTGTCTTTGTCAAAAGTGAGTTTTCCTTTGCATACTGGGCATGCCACGATTTCAAGAAGTCTGTGATCCATAACTTTCTATTACCTTGTTTATTTTATTGAGTATTTCGCTATTGTCTTGCTCAGTGAACTGCGCAGAAACGGGCAAA
>ASHK01000777.1 GCA_000695745.1 Vibrio madracius
GATCCTGACGCCAATTAACCTTACATTTAAAGCGGATAATGACGGCAGTGTTACAATTTGTAAATGGAAAATACTCATGCTCTACTTTGAATTTATGTTCCTGCTCTTGATGCTCTATGTGGGCTCAAGAAAAGGAGGAATCGGCCTCGGTGTGGTCTCTGGTATCGGCCTAACCATTGAAGTCTTCATCTTTAAGATGCCTCCAACCTCCCCTCCTGTCACCGTCATGTTGATCATTTTAGCCGTAGTGACGTGTGCGTCTATTTTAGAAGCAGCAGGTGGCTTGAAATTCATGCTGCAAGTAGCCGAGCGCTTGCTACGTAAAAACCCGAAACGCGTGACGCTGATTGCCCCTTTTGTGACATACTTTATGACCTTCTTACTAGGGACAGGTCACGCCGTATACTCAATTATGCCAATTATTGGCGATGTCGCCTTAAAGAATGGGATTCGCCCAGAACGTCCGATGGCTGCCGCCTCGGTTGCATCGCAAATCGCCATTACGGCTTCTCCACTCTCTGCTGCGGTTGTCTATTACTTAGCTCAATTGTCCGAACTAAGGCCAGATATCACGCTCCTTTCGATCCTGATGGTCACCGTTCCCGCCACTCTGTTTGGTACGCTGTTGATGTCACTTTACAGTATGAAGCGAGGCAAGGAACTAGAGGACGATCCTGAGTATCAATCGCGCTTAAAAGATCCCGAATGGCGTGAGCGTATTTTGAACACGACAGCAACGTCGCTAAATGAAGTATTGCCAACGTCTGCGCGTAACTCTGTATTGCTATTCTTATTGTCTATCGTTGTTATCGTCTTTATCGCGATGGTACCTGAGGTGAGAACAATAGGAGATGCGGCAAAACCTATCAGCATGGCCGTCATCATCCAAATGATGATGCTCTGTTTTGGCGGTATCATTTTGCTCGCCACTAAAACCGATCCACGTCATGTCCCTAATGGCGTCGTCTTCAAATCAGGCATGGTTGCTGCCATTGCGATCTTTGGTATCGCTTGGATGTCAGACACCTATTTCCAATATGCGATGCCGCAATTTAAATCCGGTATCGTTGAAATGGTTACCGACTATCCTTGGACGTTTGCATTAGCGTTATTTATTGTATCGGTGGTAGTTAACTCGCAAGCCGCTACTGCTCGAATGATGCTTCCTGTTGGCTTGGGACTGGGCTTGGAACCAGCATTGCTAATCGGCCTGATGCCTGCTGTCTATGGTTATTTCTTTATTCCGAACTACCCATCCGATATCGCAACTGTGAACTTCGATTCCTCCGGCACGACTAAGATTGGTAAATGGTACTTTAACCATTCCTTTATGAGTGTCGGTTTGATCGGTGTCGTCG
>ASHK01000778.1 GCA_000695745.1 Vibrio madracius
TCGGTTTGGTTAACAAGATCCGTAAGCGTTGTCAGTGTCACGTCAAACACTACGCTACCAATCAAGCGCCCTGTTTCATCGTTGAGTGGAGAGCCTAGAGAGATAATAATGTTGTTTGTTGAAGAGTCGACATAGGGGGCGGTGATAATAGTATTACCCGAACTTTTCGCCTCTTGGTACCAAGGGCGAGAGCGTGAGTCATAGGAGGCATCTGGAATCCAACCATCATTGCTCACTAATGAACCATCGCTTTCATAGCCCACTCCGACTGCTTGGAAGCTGGATTTGAGGGTTGGCCTTGAAATGACATTTTCAACATAGTCACGGTCGGTAGGAGCAATTTCAAGAGATTCGGTGACGGCACTCGCCATATCACGTTTGGAGTTCAGATCGTAAGTAATAGTGTTCCTCACGCCATTAATTAGCTCATGAATACTGCCATTAATATGACGCTGCAACTCTGAGTGAACAGTAACTAGTTGAGTAATTCCGAGAGTAGACACGGTTACTAGCAGCAACGCTGCTGAGGCCGAAACTATTTTATGACTAAATTTCATACTACGTCCTAGATTAACTTAAACCTATAGCCTTTGGCTAACCGGTATTAGATTGATATTTATCATTATTTTTGGAGTTAATAAGAACACTATCTTGCATAACTCTCAATGTTATCGGTGGATAATCGCATTACTTTAGCTTTTATATGATTTAATTTTACTGGCCGGTGCTTTGACATATCAAAGGTTGATATAGGTGCTGTTAAGACACGAGAAGACTGTGATAAAACAAAGACAAGACGGTTGAGAAGCAAAGGCTCTCATCGCTCTTTATTCCACTGTGTAATTTGATATGAGGCTGTGATGAAAACGATTGGTTTATTAGGTGGTATGAGCTGGGAATCAACGGCGAACTACTACAAAGCGATTAATGAGGGTGTGAAAGCCGAGCTTGGAGGGTTTCACTCCGCTAAAATCGCGCTGTACAGTGTGGATTTTGCTGAGATCGAAGTTTTACAACGTCAAGGTGACTGGCAGGGTGCGGCAATGGCATTGAGTGAGGCAGCAAGAGCCATTGAGTCAGCAGGGGCAGAATGCTTATTAATTTGTACCAATACCATGCATAAAGTTGCCTCTGACATTGCTAGCGCGATTTCTATTCCTTTGCTCCACATTGCCGATGCGACGGCTGACGCCTGAAACGAGACGACATAACAAAAGTCGGTTTGTTGGGGACAGCATTTACCATGGAGCAGGAGTTTTATAAGGGCCGCCTTGAGCAAAAGTATGAAATAGAAGTCATTGTGCCAGATTCAATCCAAAGAGGCATCGTACACGATGTCATTTATGGAGAACTTGTGAAAGGGCAGGTTAATGATGCTTCTCGACAACGCTACCTAGATATTATTGAGGATCTTAGAGCACGAGGCGCACAAGCGATTATTCTCGGCTGCACTGAAATAGCGATGCTGGTGGAACAGAAACACACAACCGTCCCACTTTACGATACGACACAGATACACAGTGAGGCAGCAATAGCGTTTGCTTTAGAAAAATAGCTGGAGGCGCGACAAAGGAAATGTGTTCTTAATTAAAAGTGAACACCGTTCCATATATTATGAGATTTTGATCGTGCTTTATAATATTTGAGGGGAAAGTCACGAAAATTGCGTCTATAAATAACACTCTTATTGTTAATAATTATTAGAGGCATTTGTGCACTTCCCCAAAGTAGTGTTTGTACTGAGCGTATTGATACTGTTTCCCGTTAACGCTTTGGCTGTTGAACGCGATACAGATTCTCTCGTGATTGCAAATTCTCAAGCGTGGAAACCATATTCTTATCTTGACGAAAACAATCAACCTGCAGGGATCCTCATTGACTATTGGCGCGCATATGGCGCAACAAATAATGTCGACATCCAATTTCAAAACTTGGTTGAGCTACGGTCGAGTCATCGCTGGATCTCGTCAGGCAAAATCAGGCTGACGTACATGGCGGGCTGCTTTGGTCTAAAACGAGAGACGATTATTTTGATTATGGCAGTGAAATCTTCGAGATAGATACTCAACTGTATTTTCACAACAGTATACAGTCTTATAACGTCAATTCCTTTTTGATGGGGGATCACAACTATAAAGTCGGAGTGGTCTCTGGAAGTTATGAGGTTGAGTTTCTTGAGACTAATTATCCCAATATCGAACTGGCGTTGTTCGCTAACAATTCACAATTACTCGAAGCTGCTTTTTCTCATCAAATCAGAGCGTTTGTTGCTGATCTTCAAGTCGCTAATTATTACCTATACACGTCTTCCAACTCTAGTGAGTTCATTGGTGTTAAGCACCTTTACTCTGGAGCCCTTTATTTCGCAGTGGCTAAAAACCAAGCTGCACTGTTAGAGACATTGATTCCCAATTTCAGCAACATTAGCAGTGATGATCGACAGCGAATATTAAGTCGATGGATGCACATAGAGACTGTGTATCCAAAGCATCTAGTCCCTATTGTCGGCATCATGTTTATTCTTGGTATTGTGATATACATATTGTTATTACGTTATACGGTGAATACGAAAACGACTGAACTGGCTACGGCAAATAGAGAGCTAAAAGTGCTGTCGGAAACCGATGCCCTGACAGGACTGAGTAATCGACGTTCTTTCCTTCAAAAATTAGAAAGCTACCGCCATGTTGAAGGTTATCTCACCGTCATTATTATAGACATCGATGACTTTAAGAATATCAATGATACCTATGGACATATTCAAGGCGATAAAGTCATTAAGGTCGTAGCGAATACCTTGAGGTCTTTGTTGAAGAACGACTATGTGTTAGCCCGTATTGGCGGTGAAGAATTTGCCTTAGCATACGTTTACCACGGATTTGAATATTCGTATCAACTGTCGCAGAATATTTGTCGCTCGGTACGAGAAGTAAACGTAAATGATATCTGCACTTTACCAGTGACCGTTAGTGTAGCTGCGCCGTTTATGAAGATGCTTCGGAGTATGAGACACTGTATGAAGCGGACAAACTTATGTATGCTGCCAAAAAGCAAGGAAAAAACCGGGCGGTGGTACAACTACTGTCGTCACAGGCGAAGAGAGTGTCAGTCATCGATTAGAAATGACATCTCTTTTTTATAGCGATGTCGGACGAAATGAATCAAAAACCTAATCTGAATTTACTCTATACATTGGAAGTGCTTTTGGCAGAAAAGCACGTCAGTCGAGCCGCTGAGCGACTTAATTTGACCCAGTCTGCGGTGAGTCGCCAACTAAGCCAACTGCGCGACATCTATCGTGATCCTTTATTAGTTAGAAATGGAAATCACTACGTCTTAACACCGCGAGCGCAAAGACTTGGCGAAGAGTTAGAAGGTTTATTCCAGAATATTACCAAGGTTCTCGGACACACAGATTTTGACCCACAACAGTTCGATGAAACGTTCACATTCTCTTCTTCCGATTATGTGGCTCAGTTCATTTTGCCGGAACTGGTGGATAAATTGACCAATATGGCACCAGCGATGCAATTTGCCTATCGATTGTGGGAACCTGATAATTTGGTCAAGCTTGGCGAAATTAATGTGCAACTTGCATCGACGATGTTACCAGAAGCTCCCTTAGGGTTGAGCTCCCATCAAATAGGAGAGGACATTCCGGTTATCGTTACTCGAGACAAGCATCCACTATCCGGGTCAAAAAGTATCACAGAGCAGCAATTGACTGATTATCCCCATATTCGAATTTCCGGTGGCGGTGACAAAGACAGTTTTCTTGATAAAGAAATGCGGCAGCGTAACTTAAAACGTAAAATCTTGGTGTCGACGCCGTTTTTCTCATCTGCTTTCGCCTTGTTGCAGCAAACCGATGCCTTGTTGACCGTGCCTTTGCATATTGCCGTTAACCTCAAGAGCACCCAAAAGCTGCACGTCATTGATATTCCATTTAACGTTCCAACACATAAATACTGGCTGCTGTGGCACCCCAAATATGACCACGAACCTTCTCATCGCTGGACCAGAGAGCATGTGTTGTCGATCATGCGTAGTTCCATGTACTCAGTTCAAAAACTGAACGTCACACAGTAAGACTTATAAATGGTCTCGGTATGATTTCATCTCATTACGATAATGAAAAATGGTGATTTCAAATCATGATTGGCGGGTGATACAGTCATTGCAGTTATTTGAGGAGCTGTTATGACTTTTACTGTTTGGTTATCGCTGGTAGCGATATGTCTTCTTGGGGCGATGTCACCGGGACCTAGTTTGGCCATTGTTGCAAAGCACAGTCTAGCTGGTGGCAGAAATCATGGTTTGGCTACTGCGTGGGCGCATGCTTGTGGGATCGGTGTGTATGCGCTGGTCACTGTATTAGGTTTGTCGGTGCTACTGCATCAATTCCCTGTTATTTTCAAAACGATTTCGTTACTTGGTGCGCTCTATTTGGCTTGGCTTGGTTTTAATGCCATTCGATCTAAAGGTGGCATCGTTGAGAGATTAGAATCAGGAAAACAGGTATCGGTCATTTCTGCTGCTAAAGAGGGGCTGTTTATTTCGTTGTTAAGCCCTAAAATTGCGCTTTTCTTCACTGCATTATTCAGTCAATTCGTCGCGGTAGGCAGTGAGGTGTCTGATAAGGTCATTATTGTCGCAACGCCACTTTTTATCGATGGGCTTTGGTATACATTCATTACCTTTATGCTTTCTTCACCAAGACTGCTCGATTCATTGAAGTCGCGAGCGAAGATTATCGACCAGTTATCGGGAACGGTGCTGATCCTATTGGCAATACGAGTTGTCTTTACTCTCTAGCTCGACCTCTGTCAGACTAGGATAATTGAATCAATAACTTGAGAGATGTCATTTAACTTCTTACACTTAGAGGATAATGGACTATCTTAGGACCACAAATTGAAATTAACAAAGTTATTGATTCTCTCTTCACTGGCCATCGGCCTGTCTGGTTGTTTACATAGTGCATCAGACGAACCAAGACCCAGTGAGTTCACATTGGAAAACGTGGAACGCTTGGTCAAAGAAGACATTTTAAAACCAGAACAGCTCGATCCCAGCGAAAAGAACTACAAATACCTAGTCGGCGCTACAGACCTAAACAATGATGGTAGCGAAGAGTTATTGGTGTTAATGCAAGACTCTTATTTCTGTGGTTCTGGTGGTTGTACAGCCTATCTCTTTTCTTCCTCAGGTGATGTCATTACAAGGATGACGGTGACGAGAAAACCTATTCTAGTTTCCGATCGAATAACCAATGGCTGGAGAGATTTTTACGTTTGGAGCAATGGCTCCTTACGTGTTATGAGCTTCGATGGTAAATCCTATCCGAGTAATCCATCGGTTGAACCCGAATACAGTCGTGAACGTGAAAAAGAGACAGCGAAACAGACGCTCGAAGTGCAAGAAGTTGTTGTTCAAGACGGCTATGGTATAGAGCTTGTCGAAGACCTGCCAATTTTTTATCCCGCTCATAGCTATCAATTTACGTTCAGCACTATGGGACCCACAAAATCTATACTTGTTTTAAAATAAACATGGTGACAGGTGAGTCTGA
>ASHK01000779.1 GCA_000695745.1 Vibrio madracius
AAACATATGTTGCAAGCCGAGACGATAAGAGTCGATACGTTCGTCGTACCTGTCCGTTTGGTAGGTTTTGCGAGCAAAATTGAAATAAACAGCATCCATGCCAATAGTGTCAGTGATACCTAACTGAATCCCAGCACCGTTATACAGTCCGATTTTTACGTCAGGTGAAACGTGAAATGTTGCAGCGGAAAGATTAAATGACAGGATAGAAGCCAGTGGTAATAAGAGCTTTTTCATCAATGCACCTTTTTGGGGATGGAACAGTAAAAGAGCGTTGATGTTAGCCGTGACCTAGATTCACGGCTAAAAAGTGTTACTTATAGCTGAGATTAGTTCTGATTATTGATGTGCTGTAAAAGCTTGTCTCGTAAAATCCCTTCCAACCATTTTGCTTTTGGAGAGTGGCGATTCTTGTTATGAATATAAGCAAAAAGGCCTTTCGTATAGGTTTGTCCATTGAGTTCTACTTTTAATGACCGGAGTTGCTCACTATGGTGGCGCGGTAACAGGTTTGAGTGGGGCAGAAGCATATCTGTTGCGGCGACGACATCAATGATAGCCAGCACGACTTCAGAGCGAAAGCCGACTTTTGCTTCGTAGCCGTGTTGCTCTAGGATTTGTGCCGCAAAACTAAAATGGTCATTCCACCCGGGCGAAATCAGAGAAGCGATTTCATATTGGGCAGCATCGTGAGGGGTAATGATTTGGTTCTTTAGCGGATGACCTTGACGTACGTAAACACGAGCCTCCATATCGGCCAGCTTATCTCTGGCAATTTCCTTAGAGATGCTATCTAAATCATAATGCATCCCTATAAAAACATCACCACTTCGAAGTTGCTCTGGAGTTTGTTGAGTCCAACTGGTCAGTTCTAAGTTGAGGTTAGGCGCTTGCTTGCGAAGTTCTGAGAACAACGAGCCAGCTAAGCAGGAGAGTACAATAGGAGCCAAGGCGATTTTGATGGTGCCTTCTAGCTCACTCGGTGTGAAGTCAGAAAGCTGTTCTAGTGAGGTCTCAAGTCCATCAAAATACGACCCAATCTTCTCCTCAATCTGAAGAGCAAATGGTGTGGGTTCTAACCCTCCTTGCACTTTGACAAAAAGCTCGTCTTCAAAATGAAAACGCAGCTTTTGCAGAGCTTGGCTAATCGCTGGCTGCGTGACAAACAAGCGTTCTGCCGTCTTACGGGCATTACGCTCTTGCAGCAGAACTCGGAAGGTTCTGAGTAAATTCAGATCAAGCTTCTGAAAAAGAGTAGCTGACGTTTTCATAGATCCCTAAAACCAAATAGTAATGAGTGGTAAGTCGTTCAGTATACAAGGCTAGCCACTTACAGCGTGACTCATCAAGGTTACAGTGAGTTTAGTACCTTAGCGACCGCTCGAATTTTGTCACTACTTGTCACCGGAATGGCAAAATCATCAACGTCATTACTCCCCATTTTGGCGGTGTCAGCGACAAAATGCATTTTGCTTTTTCTTGTCGATTTACCAGACAAGTGAACTTCTTTTATATGACTATGGGAAACAATCGCAGCGACATTCTCTGCATTTACACCGGCACCAGCCATAAGCTCTACTCGTCCATTTGCGAGAGTATAAAGCTTCGCAAGCATCGCTTTGCCATCTAATGCATTGGCGCAAAGACCTGATGTTAGTATGCGCTCACACCCTAGTGCAATCACATCCTCTAAGGCCTGTTCAGGATGTCTACATTGGTCAAATGCTCGGTGAAAGGTCACGCCAAGTTTTAGCTCGTGGGCGAGTTTTGACAAGCGAATAGAGCGAGGCATATCCACATTACCATCTTTATCAAGTAGTCCTAAAACCACACCTTGAGCACCATATTTAGCTGCCGTACGTATGTCTTCAGCCATGATTTCGACATCATCACAATCATAGAGAAAGTCACCTTGTCTTGGGCGAATCATGACATAAACAGGAACGGACGATGATTGAACCGCCTGCTTGATTAAGCCTGCATTAGGCGTCAGTCCTCCCAATGCTAGAGAGGAACATAATTCAATCCGGGTAGCGCCACCTGCAATGGCGAGTGAGAGGGACTCGATGTTGTCGATACAGACTTCAAGTTGGTAATTCATATTGCTTCTCAGTAACTATACTGGTTATCAATATATCTTTGCTTACGACATCTGAAAATAGAAAAAGCCCGAGTCGTGACTCGGGCTTTAATTTTTTGGCTAACTCGTTTCTTCTTCAATGATTGGCTGCGGTTTCCGCTTTATATTTATCCAACCATCAACCCTGATTGAGCGCAGGGTGAAGGTGTCGAATTATTTAGACAGGTCGCTTGCGTGCTCAGATAGGAACGCTGCAACACCTTTTGGAGATGCGTCCATACCTGCTTTACCTTCTTCCCATTGTGCAGGACATACTTCGCCGTGCTTCTGGTGGAAGTTTAGAGCGTCAACCATACGTAGCATCTCGTCGATGTTACGACCAAGAGGAAGGTCGTTAACTACTTGGTGACGAACAAGACCGTCTTCGTCGATTAGGAAAGAACCACGGAAAGCAACGCCTGCTTCTGGGTGCTCAACATCGTACGCTTTGCAGATTTCGTGTTTAACGTCTGCAACTAGTGGATACTTAACTTGACCAATACCGCCATCTTCGATAGCAGTGTTACGCCATGCGTTGTGTGAGAACTGAGAATCGATAGAGATACCGATAACTTCACAACCTTTAGCTTGGAAATCAGCAAGACGGTTGTCGAATGCAATCAGCTCAGATGGGCAAACGAAAGTGAAGTCTAGTGGGTAGAAGAATACAACTGCTTTTTTACCTTTAGTGAACTCAGCAAAGTTGAAGTTCTCAACGATATCACCGTTACCTAGAACAGCTGCTGCAGTAAAGTCTGGGGCTTGACGACCAACTAGTACCATTTTTTTTGCTCCTAAATAGAGTTTATTTCAAACCTTTTCGGTTTGGTCCGTGTTTGTGCGAGACAAACTATAGTACACATTGTAGTATTGAAAAAAGCGAAATTAATAGATTAATTCCATCGAAAAAGCGATGAAGCAATTATGTCGATTCCTTTTTTTATATTGGTCCAAAAACAGGCAGTTATCATGAATAAATGGCCCAGTTTAAAGCAGCTTCATTACTTGGTTACTCTGCACGAAACACGACATTTTAGTGAAGCGGCAGAGCGTTGTTTCGTCAGTCAGTCTACGTTAAGCAAAGGGATTCAAAATCTAGAAGAGCTGATAGGCTGTCCTTTGTATGAGAAGAAGGACAAGAAGAGTCCGCTGGTGTTTACTCAAGCAGGCGAAATGGTGGTTTCACAAGGACGAGAGCTTTTAGCTAAGGGG
>ASHK01000780.1 GCA_000695745.1 Vibrio madracius
GTAAGCTTGTGTATTACCTGCTGGCAAGTATGAACCTACCGCACCCTGCTTCTTAAGAATTTCATTGTAGAATTCTTTATCAGAACCAAAGGTTTTGCTCAAGAAATCGATGGCCGTATCTTTCTCTTTTGAAGCATTCAGTACATACCAGCTTGAACCACCAAGGTTAGAGCTGTTTACTGCGCCTTCTACATTCAGACGAGGTGTTGGCGCAACAGCCCACTTACCTTCTTGCCCTTCACCAGCTTTCACTGACGCGGTAATCCAAACGCCTGTCGTAATAGAAGCAACCGTACCGCTATTTACTGAGCCTACCCATTCAGACCAACCGATGGTTGGACGAGCGATGTCAGTGGTATGAAGGTCGCGGAAGATCTTGATACCTTCTGCAAGTTGCTTTGTTGTTAGCAATGTTAAGGCTACCGTCTTGATTAAAGTACCAACTCGCCCGCACCCTGAATCATGATACGCAACAAGCCAAGATCTGATGGGTTATTACCCAACATAGATACGCCTGTTTTCTCCTTCACTTGCTTACCGATTTCAATGAAACGGTCCCAAGTGATGTTTTCCAAATCTTTAGCACTGAATCCTGCTTTTTCTAGAATATCTGTGCGGTAGTAAAGACCAGTAACACCCGTGTCAAACGGCAAGCCGTACACGTCATCACCGATAGTCATCACATTGACTTTGTACGGAGCGAACTGAGAATAATCGACCGCATTTGTCATAGGGGCAAATGATCCTGGGTACGACTGCAAATATTTCTGAGCGTTGTAATCTTCAATCAATACCACATCTGGTAACGCCGATGTAATACCTGACGCAAGCATGGTATGCAGCTTCTGCTCGATGTCAGCTTTCGCAAAATCGACCACTTTGATGTTTACATCTTCATGGCTTGCTTCATATTTCTCAGCAGCTTCTTGCATGATGGCAACATTAAAGTTTGGATCCCATGCCCAGACAGTGATGTCTTTCGCGAGTGCGGTTTGACTGAAACAAGCTAGACCTACTGCAGAGGCCACTAATCCTTTAATCATTTGCTTCTTCATAACTGTTATTCTCATTTTTTGTAGGGGTTTTTGCTTCCATTTGGAAACGTTTACACAGGGAAATTAGCATTTATTTTTGAGAAATAAAGGGGGGAACATGGGATTTTTGATCTATTACCGCTAGAAATTGCGTACGTTGTGGGGCTGATCACTTTCTTAATAGAATTATTAGCAATCAATCACCATATGCAACTGACTGCTAAATTTGGATACGTTAACAATTATCACATCACGATTTAGTGTAATCCTTACCACTAAAATCTATTTTCGTGCAGTGATGACAAGATGGCTTCATAAATGGTGTCTTTCAACCAGTGAATTTTTTCGTTCAGATGCGACTGTTTTTTCCAAATCATCGAAATATCGAAGTCGGCAACGGGAACCGGTGGTGGGGAGGCTGTCAGGTTGCTTTGAATGAGATTAATTTTAGCCATTTTTTCAGGAACGATAGCAAACATCGCTCGACCAGTAACCAGTCTACCTATGGTGAGAAAATTACGGGAAACAGCAGTGACCTCACGTTTTAGACCAATGGATTCCAAATGCTTATCTACATTACTGCTGAAATTACCTTCTGGGCTGACCAAACAATGTGCAGAGAAGCAAACGTCTCCGTATCCAATTTATCGACTTTAACTAAGGCACTATCGTAGATACATACATGCTTCTCTGTGTAGAGCTTTTGTGCGCGAAATTGTGGGTCTAAATCCGGGATGCTACCTATCAAAATATCTAGGTTTTCCTGCTCACTGACCGATCGATAATTGTGACGGTTAACATTAATAAAACTGATTTTGGCCTCAGGAGCTTGTGAAACAACAGCATCATAGATAGTGGGGGCAAAAATGAACTCCGCATAATCCGTTAGCCCTATCTTACAAATTCCTCGATAGTGCTTTGCGAGGAATTGCTCTGCAGGCAAAACGTTAAATTGTACTAGATTCAGTATTTGTTCAACCGTTGGATAGAGCTCCGATGCTCGCTCTGTTGGTACCATTTGATGATTTTTACGCTCAAACAAGCGATCATCACACAAGGTCCTCAGTTTCGATAAACTATGACTCATTGCCGATTGGCTTACAAAACATTTCTCGGCGGCCACCGATACACTTCGTGTTTGATAGAGATGGAAAAACACAATTAACAGGTTTAGGTCAATGCGTTTCCAATCTATTTTCTCTCGTCCCATTTCATTCATAGTACGTATCAAAACTATTAATTTGAATCATTATAGAACAATCAGTAGCATCAGAGTCAATCGAACTTGTCCTTTTCAGCATAATAGGTGCGCAGGTGTCCACATTAAGTAATGAATCTTCAAACAATCACTCAAACAGCAAAGAATCGTTGTTTGTCATATTCAAGATATTTTTTGCGCTAGGTTGGGTGAGCTTTGGCGGTCCAGCCGCGCACATTGGCTACTTTCGCAATACCTTCGTTGCAAAACTGAATTGGCTAAGTGATGAAGAGTACGCGCAAATTGTTGCATTGAGCCAATTTCTTCCAGGGCCAGGTTCGAGCCAAGTAGGTTTCGCGGTTGGCTATCAGCGTGCTGGAATTGGTGGCGGCATGATGGCTTTTCTGGGTTTCACTCTCCCCTCTGTTATATTGATGCTGGCTCTTGCGACACTAAGTAGTCAACTCACAGAGTCTCACTATTTCCAAAATGTGGTACACGGATTAAAACTGCTCGCGGTATTAGTTGTTGCTGATGCGACGTGGGGTATGTACAAGAATTTTTGCCGCTCCAAACTTACGGTGTCTATTTGTATTGCAACGGCAATAGCACTGTTGCTGTTGCAAAATATTACCGCTCAAATTGTGGTTTTGTCTGGTTGCCGCTTTATTAGGTATGCGCTATCTAGCGACCACTGATTCCCCCCGCTCCTCTAGCAAGCTGTCATTTTCAGTCTTACCTATCTGCCTGTTTTGTTGCGCTACTTGTCGTCTTA
>ASHK01000781.1 GCA_000695745.1 Vibrio madracius
TATGTTTTTGATGATTGTGTTGTCGATAACTATGTCTTTGAGGCTAACGTCTGAATACTTAATTAAGAAAGCGCCAAAACCACTTGGCGGCTTTCTCTTTACCATCTAGTCATTAGATAACGCAGACTTGTTCCCAACTACCATCACTTCCTGGTACTGAGTTCGTCCACCATTTGGCTTTGTAAACCACGCCGTTATGACTCATTTTATCACCACCACTCGCGTGGCTAGGGTCACCTTTCCAATCCGTTTGAGGGAAATTTGGATAAGCATTAACCCCTGTAGTATTACACGTTCCAGAGTTACCACCTCCATCGCCACCGCCATTATTCCCCCCACCAGCGTTCAAGTCAGCAAGAGGAAGATCAGGCTGTTCGAACTTAAATGCATAGTCGACGCCATTAACATTAACTGCATAATTGGCAGGGCCAGAAATAGGCAGGTAATACACCATATCCAATTCATAGCTCGCCCCAGCAGCTAAACTCTTCCAGCTTGGCAGCGTAAAGGCGACGCGATGCATTGTTCCGTCTAGACCACCGATATTGTTCGCTCTAGTATGACCAGAAGCGATAACTTTTAAGCCACCGCCAGATTGGTCTTTAGCGTTATCCGGTGCCGATACTGGAATATCAAATTGGAACTCAGTGCCACCTGGAATATCGGTGCCAGTATTATTGGTGAACGTGATTTTAGGATTGATTGGATAGTTTTGGTCACCTACTTTAAAACCATCGATAGCCACAGCAATATCAACAGCCTCGGTTGGTATCGCCCCCGTAGCGACTTTATTGCCATACGGGCTAGCACTCAAGAATTTGTCGTACATGGCTTTGGTCATGCTATTACCCATATGATATTCACCGTTACCAGTTGCACAGGCTTGTTCCGTAAGATCAACCGCTCCACGATGACCATTAGCGTCTAGTACATAACAGTTGTAGTCACCCGCAAGTTCCCAAAACATGATGCCACCAATTTCTTTATCAATGACGTATTGCGCTTTTACATCAATAGATTCCACATCTTCGGTAGAAAGGAAAACGTTCTTTTCTGCATTCCACAACCAAGGTGCAACAGCAACGCTGTCATAGTGACGAGTGTAGGCCCCTACAAACTTATCGCTTGGGTCGTTTACAGGATCTAGACCATAGGCTTGTGCATAGGAGCCCCAAATCCCCTGCTCTAAGTTCTTTGCATGCCACATAGGGTTAGAACCTGCGCCCATTTCGTTGCCGTTAACATCTTTGTCATGCCACATATTGTCAATACCCAAAGCGCCGTAACCACAATTGTTTTTCTCTCCCTCTCCTGTTCCCGCTGGCATTCAGATTGATTCGGAAGTGGAGCGCGTCCCCACAGGCCGTTGTTGCCACCAGAAACGTTTTGCCATCCTCGGGTATAGTAAGGAACACCAATATTGATTCGACCAGCAGGCATGGAACCACGGAAATAATGATAAGCCCAGTCAGTGTTTAGATACCCAATGCCACCATAAGCTGCTGTCCCATAGACGTTCCATTGTGCCAGTTCAGAATCTTTACCTGTGTCATAAAGGGCTGCGTTATGGCCTACATGGTCATTCCATGCTCCGTGAAGGTCGTAGGACATAATATTTACGTAATCAAGATATTGAGTCACCGACATGGTTTCCATACCACGCAGTAAATAGCCTGATGACGGTGCGGCAATGGTTAACAGATAATGCACACCATCTTGAGCACTCACCGCATCCAATTTCTCACGCAGCACTTTCATCAACACTTCGTAAGACTTCCAAAGATGCGCTCTTCGGCTTTCGGCAAACGCTTTGTCATCTGGATTACCGGCACCAGCCATAGAGGTCGGATATTCATAATCGATATCCAAACCATCGAACTGATACTTTCTCATCATTTCAACGGCTGAAGTTGCAAAGGTTTCGATCCCTTGATGGTTAATCGAACCATCAGCATTGGTGGTCATAGTGTAGAAACCACCATCGGCGATTCGGGTACCATCTGTGGCGAAATGCCCCCCCGTTTCAGCCCATCCTCCAATAGAAATCAAGGTTTTTACACCATGTTTCTTCTTTGCCGTCGCTAATGCTCCAAAGTGACCTTTAAAGCCAAGTGCAGGATCCACTTCCACTCCAGGCCACTCCTTTCCTACCGCGACGTTATTTGGATCATTCACATCACCGATATTCACCTTACCATCAGAGCCAATACTAACGAACGCATAGTTGATGTGAGTAAGCTGGTCCCAAGGAATATCATTAACCAAGTAGGCCGTTTGAGGATCATCTCCCGAACGCCAGCTCGTAAAGTAACCAATAACTCGACGTGGGTGATCCGCCCCCATCAACTCTCTCCCGTCCGTATCATAAACGGTACAATAAGGGACCATGATGCCGGGTGTCTGATATAAACCGTCAGGACGGCAGTCGGCTTGTGAGGTATTAGCGTGCACGGCGTTACCATATAGTGAGGCAGTGCAAACCAGTGCCAGTATGCTTAGCGTACCTACATTCAACGTAGGCGTCAGCTTTCTAAACTGTTTCATTACGAGTCCTTTCTTAACTAGTAGAAAATTTCACAATGACGCAACGAATCGCTGGGGCTACGCCCTTTATTGACTTTACAATTACGCTACATCTCAGAAACAAACTTTAGACATGACAAAAATAAAGTGTAATTTTTAAGCCGCTACTGAGAGTTTTGTTGATGGATTTTAAGAAATGTCTCGCAAGTTATTGCCGTTACACTGCAAAACCGTGCTACTTATTTTGCATCGAGAATACCTTTAAATACGGGTTAAACAACTTCAATCATTGAGCATGATATCTGTTCTAATTGCCACGTCAGTCGATCAGTTATAAAGCCACTCTACTTCTGTTTTATCTACTAAATGTATCTCTAACATACTAATTAGATGGGGAAAATTTTATAGTTCCGTCCTATACTGGCTCAATAACTATCAGTGACA
>ASHK01000782.1 GCA_000695745.1 Vibrio madracius
CTCATTGAATATAAATGTCAAAATTAAGGGCAGTCGCACAACCTTCGCAACCGCCCGTATCCTTTTACTTTTCTTCAGTACCGCGCTGGAATTCGCCCGCCGCTTTCACAAAGCCTGTAAATAACGGGTGACCATCGCGAGGCGTTGAAGTGAACTCTGGGTGGAACTGTGCAGCTACAAACCATGGGTGAGCTGGGTTCTCAATCACTTCAACCAGTTTCTTGTCTGCTGACAAACCAGAAACTTTAAGACCGGCTTTCTCAATCTGTGGACGAAGTACGTTGTTCACTTCGTAACGGTGACGGTGACGTTCATGAATCTTCGCGTTGCCGTATAGTTCGTAAGCTTTTGTGCCTTTCTCTAGGTGACAAAGCTGAGAACCTAGACGCATAGTGCCGCCAAGATCAGACGTTTCGGTACGTTCTTCAACTTTACCTTCGCCATCTACCCACTCGGTGATCAAGCCTACCACAGGGTACTTAGTCTCTTTGTTAAATTCTGTTGAATGTGCGCCTTCCATACCCGCAACGTTACGCGCGTATTCAATAAGGGCAACTTGCATACCTAGACAGATACCTAAGTATGGTACTTTGTTTTCACGAGCGTATTTCGCAGCAAGGATCTTACCTTCAACACCGCGGTCACCGAAACCACCAGGTACAAGGATTGCGTCTAGACCAGCTAGTGCTTCTTCACCTTTTGTCTCTACGTCTTGTGAATCAACGTACTTAATCTTCACACTCAGGCGGTTTTTAAGGCCTGTCGTGTTTCAGCGCTTCGTTTACAGACTTATAGGCATCTGGTAGTTCGATGTATTTACCGACCATACCGATAACTACTTCACCCGTTGGGTTAGCTTCTTCGTAGATTACCTGTTCCCACTCAGAAAGATCAGCTTCTGGTGCAGTAATGCCAAAGCGTGAACATACTAGATCGTCTAGACCTTGCGCTTTAATTAGTTGAGGGATCTTGTAGATAGAATCTACGTCCTTCATTGAGATTACCGCTTTCTCCTGAACATTACAGAAAAGCGCAATCTTCTTACGCTCGTTTGCAGGGATCATACGATCACTACGGCAAACAAGAATATCTGGTTGGATACCAATAGACAGTAGCTCTTTCACAGAGTGCTGAGTTGGCTTGGTTTTCACTTCACCCGCAGCTGCTAGGTAAGGAACCAACGTTAGGTGCATAAACATTGCACGTTCACGACCAAGTTCAACAGCTAGCTGACGAATGGCTTCCATAAATGGTAGTGATTCGATATCACCAACCGTACCACCAACTTCAACGATAGCGACATCGTGGCCTTCAGAGCCAGCGATCACGCGATCTTTAATAGCGTTCGTAATGTGAGGGATTACCTGAATAGTTGCACCTAGGTAGTCACCACGACGCTCTTTGCGAAGAACGTCTGCGTAAACACGACCAGCAGTGAAGTTGTTGCGTTTTGTCATCTTGGTACGGATGAAACGCTCGTAGTGACCAAGGTCAAGGTCAGTTTCAGCGCCATCTTCCGTGACGAACACTTCACCGTGCTGAGTTGGGCTCATTGTGCCCGGGTCAACGTTGATGTAAGGGTCAAGCTTCATCATGGTCACTTTAAGACCACGTGCTTCTAAAATTGCTGCAAGAGATGCTGCTGCAATACCTTTACCTAGAGAGGATACTACCCCGCCAGTAACAAAAATATAATTTGTCGTCATGTTTAACCTGAAGTTGGTTGAATGAGGGAAAAAGGATTTCTTCTGGACGGGATGCAAATATACCAGAAGCCCTTTACCGCCACAACGTGAAACTTATCACATTCAAAATTTTTATTTTTTGCTTCAAATCAATTGTAGAAACTTACACCAATGAGAAGCGGTTCACAAATCCGAAGACTTTTCTTGTTTTTTTACTTCATCCCAAAACTGATCAAGCTCTTGAAGGCTAAAGTCTGTAAGGGATTTACCATTTTCTTCTGCCCTAGCTTCAACACCTTTAAAGCGGCGAGAAAATTTATTGTTCGCTTTTCTTAACGCCACCTCAGGATCTTTTTTCAGATGCCGTGAAAGATTCACCACCGCGAAAAGCAGATCGCCGATTTCTTCTTCGAGTTTATCTTCATCAACCTCAATCTGAATCGCTTCCTGAACCACCTCTTCGACTTCTTCCTGAACCTTATCAACAACGGGCCCCAATGCGTCCCAATCAAAGCCGTATTTAGCACAGCGTTTCTGGATTTTATTGGCTTTTGAAAGTGCAGGTAACGACTGTGGTATTGAGTCTAGAATACTTTCTTCGTTTTTGCCTACCTCAGCTTTTTCCTTCTTTTTCTCGGCTTCCCAATTGGCATTGATCGCCGCTTCATCAGCAAATTCTACATCAGAAAAAACATGTGGATGACGCCTAGTAAGTTTGTCATTCAGCCTTCAACAACCTCGTTGAACTCAAACAGTCCTTGCTCCTTAGCCATTTGGCTATAAAAAATCACTTGGAACAACAGATCGCCTAGCTCCTCTTTGAGATTTTGCCAATCTTGATTATGAATGGCATCAACCACCTCGAAGGTTTCTTCGATGGTGTGCGGTACGATAGTGTCGAACGTTTGTTTACGATCCCATGGACAGCCATGCGTTTCATCTCGCAATTGCGCCATGATAGTTAGAAGTTGTTCGATGGGTTGAGACATAGTTAGATT
>ASHK01000783.1 GCA_000695745.1 Vibrio madracius
GCAATTCCCAGATCTTGTAGCGTATCCCTCTGGAAATGATATGAAGTTGGCGGCAGGCTGGCTTATCGATCAGTGTGGCTTAAAGGGACACACGATTGGCGGTGCGATGGTGCATCCTAAGCAGGCACTCGTGTTAGTGAATGCTAATGACGCGAAAGCAGAAGATATTGTTGCGCTAGCGGCTTATGTTAGAAACAGAGTACTAACGACATTCAATGTAGAGCTTGAACATGAAGTTCGATTTATGGATGCTAAACAAGAAGTATATTTGAAGGACTTGTTATGAAAGAGCATCATGTGAAACTTGCCATTTTGGCTCAGCTTTCCCAAGGAGGATTTCACTCAGGCGAAATGTTGGGTGAACAGCTTGGTATTTCTCGTGCTGCCGTGAGTAAACACATTAAAGGCATTCGTGACTGGGGTGTCGATATCTTCCGAGTTCAAGGAAAAGGCTATCAACTGGCGACACCGATGGAGCTCTTATCCAAAGAGCATCTGTCTCAACACTTATCGACGCCTTTTGAGTTGATTCCAATTATTGATTCGACCAACCAATATTTGCTCGATAGACAACATGACTTGGAATCCGGAGCCGTTTGCGTTTCTGAATACCAATCGAAAGGCCGGGGCCGTCGCGGCCGACAGTGGGTGTCACCATTTGGAAGCAACCTTTACCTATCGATGTACTGGAAGCTAGAGGCTGGCATGGCGGCAGCGATGGGGCTCAGTCTGGTGATTGGTGTAGCGATAGTCGAAGCATTGGAACAGCTTGGGATTGACGGTGTAAAACTTAAATGGCCGAACGATCTGTATTTTAACGATAAGAAGTTAGCCGGAATTTTGGTGGAGATGTCGGGCCAAGCTGGTGGTGCAGCAAACCTAGTCATGGGCATGGGGATGAACCTCAATATGAGTGAGCAAGTGGAAGGCATCGATCAGCCTTGGACCTCACTTAATGACGTCGCTAACCAGCCATTTAGCCGCAATGATTTGGTGATTGCTTTTATTCACGCATGGAAAAGTGCATTGGAAGATTACGAAATGTGTGGTCTACATGGTTTTGTGGAGCGTTGGAACCGTCACGATAACTTTTTAAATCGAGAAGTCCGCTTGGTGATGGGTAATCGAGATATTCAAGGGGTGGTGCGCGGTATCGATGCAACGGGTGCGGTGTTACTGGAAACGGAAGCGGGCATTCAACCATTCATCGGTGGTGAGATTTCTCTGCGCAAATTGAATTGATGCTACTCAACGTAGCATTATCTCTGCCGCCGAATTACGTGCAGCCAATACACCCAATGATGCCATCCCTGCGTAGGCAGGGATCTTGCGCATAACCCACGTCAAAAACGCTTATTTCCTCAAATAAACCGTTTCAACATTATGATTTTGACCTTTCTGTAAAATCAGCTGAGCGCGCTCTTTAGTTGGCAGGATATTTTGCACTAAGTTGATACCATTGATCGAAGCCCAGATGTTCTTCGCTTTGTTTCTGGCTTCTTCTTCGTTTAATTGAGTGTAATGACTGAAGTAAGATCCCGGCTTGGTAAAAGCACCCTGACGAAATTTCATAAAGCGCTGCACATACCAGTTTTCAATGCGTTCACTGTCAGCATCGACATATAAAGAGAAATCAAGAAAGTCAGAAATAAACACGCGATGTGGATCGTGAGGATAATCCATGCCACTTTGCAGAACGTTTAGGCCTTCAATAATCAATACATCAGGTAGATCAACGACTTTTTCTTCCTCGGTAATGTCATAGGTTAAGTGCGAATAGACAGGCGCTACCACGTTACGTTTGCATGCCTTAACGTCAGACACAAATTGAACTAACCGACGCATATCGTACGATTC
>ASHK01000784.1 GCA_000695745.1 Vibrio madracius
TTTTTTGCTAGCTTGTTGTATCTCGGGGAAAATCGCGATTGGTGCAGATGCACCGAATTAGTGAGGGCTAAGCAAACAGTACTTAGCCCAGCATCAATCATTTGTCACTAGCGACTAGAAATCGTAGCGCAAGCCAAGACGAAGTGTATTTTCTACATCGTAAGCAATTTTCGCATTATCGATGTTTGAGTAGTCACCTTTACTACGATTGTCTATTTTGTAGGAGAGATAGGTACGAAGTGACTTATTGAAGTGATACTGACCGGTAAGCTCAAAAAAGTCATCTTTGTCATATTTACTTTCACCAACGCCTTTTCCTTCATATTGAGCTTTAGCATAAGCAGCCATTATGCGAAATCCATTGTCGAATTTATACGTACCAGAAAGTTCAACACCGTTAAAATCCACATCAGAGGAGTTATCGAAGTCGTAACGACCCTGAGTGTATGTCCCACCAAGGGTTAAGCTTGCAATAGAGTAGCTTAAGCCTCCGATCAGTTGATTTGCTGAGCCAGAATCTACAACGTTTCGAAAATCGTCATTTGCAACGTCATTCATGGCATATCCTAGGCCGACATCTAAGCCAAATGGCGTCGCATAAATCCCAGATAGGCCATAGCCATTTTGGTTTTTCTCTTGAGCCGCAATAGCACTGGCTTTTACTGAAAGCACATCAGAAAATACATTGGAATAAACAATGGCGTTATTGATCTGTTCATTACCTGCGTTAATAAAGGTTTTCTGACCTCCCGTCCAAATCTGACCGTCGTCAGACATTTGAGAAATCTGCACACCAGCCGTATCTTGACGGCCAAATGAAATATCACCAAATTGCGTTCCAATTCCTGCATACATATACCTTTGTTTCAAGTTGTCTGCTGGAGAATTGTCACCTGATGAATTAACGCCTTGCTCAGCCTCATAGAATCCAAAGCCTGTCAAATCGTCGGTAATCTGAGTCTTTCCTCCTACATTGAGGCGAAAACGTGACTTATTTGCCATCGAACCTTCAATTTTTTCACCGCCATTGCCAATGAAGTCGCCACGAAATTCGGCTCGGCCACCGATACTTAGACTCGTACCATCTTTGCTATACACTTCTGCGGCTAGTGTTGTTGCCGATGTCAATGCCGTCAAAACTGCACTCGCTAAAATTGCCTCATTCATTTTTTTTCCTTCTTCGTTTTGTTCGAATGTATCGCTCGTGGAAAGAGCGTACTTTTCTTGGGATGCGAGTACGTTATTGGACGGGGATGACAGAAAAATGTGAGTTATGTTACGGTTTGATTTAATTAGATTCTGTTTGAAAAGTCATGGTTCCAAAAATAAGAAGGGGCGAGTTAATCACCCCTAAAAATAAAACGCATTATGACTAAAAGTCGTAACGCAAGCCTAAACGCAGAGAGTTGTCGGCATCAGCATACTGACCATCTGCATTTACCGTTTGTTTGTCGTCAGCTTCTAAATTATTGATTTTATATGTTAAATAAGTTCTTACGGACTTGTTGAAATAGTAAATTCCGGTAAGTTCAACGTAATCACTTACGTTGAACTTTGAACCGCCATCTGGCTCAATCTCACCACGTTGATATCCTAATACGGCTTCAAAATTGTTTTGGAAGCGATATTGAGCAACCGCTTCGATACTATTGAAGTCGTTATTGGAAGGTGAATATGTAGACCCTTCACCTTGTGTATATCCTAATCCCAAGTAGAGGCCTTCCCAGCGATAATTAAGAGCGCCGATAAATTGGTTGGAATCTTGAGCATTTGAGCCAGGATTCTCATTCGCAGCATAACCAAGACCAATTCCTAAACCGAAAGGTAAATTATAAATGCCAGATAGAGCCCAACCGTTCTCATCTTTTTCGTCTGAAAGCAGTAAACTTGCTTTTATTGATAGTGCATCCATAAAATAACCTGAGTAGGCAATAGCATTATTTATCTGCTCGTTACCTGCTTTTATATAAGTCTTTTGAATACCGCTATGTGTAGTGACTGTATCAGTCATTTGTGAAACCTGAACGGTACCTGCATCTTGTCGGCCAAATGTCACTGCATTCTCATTTATAGCTAGACCTGCATACATATAACGTTGTTCAAACGTAATACCTTTAGTACCTTTGTCACTGTCGGAAGATGAGTTTACTTTTTGTTCAGCTTCGTAAAAACTAATCCCGTGA
>ASHK01000785.1 GCA_000695745.1 Vibrio madracius
AGGCGTGGCAAAAGGTGCAATTTTGACGCATCGCAATATGATTGCCAACGTAATGCAAGCTAAAGGCATGTATGCGCCTGTCTTGAAAGAAGGCCGTGAATTGGTGGTGACAGCGCTCCCGCTGTACCACGTTTTTGCACTGACAGTTAACTGTTTATTATTTATCGAAATGGGCGGTCAAAACCTGCTTATCACTAACCCTCGTGATATTCCTGGATTCGTGAAAGAGCTACAAAAGTACCCATTTACTGCCATTACCGGTGTAAACACACTATTTAATGCTCTGATTCACAACGAAGATTTCCACGAGTTAGATTTCCGAGGCTTGAGATTGTCGGTAGGCGGAGGCATGGCGGTTCAACGCGCTGTGGCGGAACAGTGGAAAAAAACCACAGGATGCTTGCTGCTTGAAGGTTATGGTCTCACAGAGTGTTCACCACTTGTTGCGGCGTATCCACACGATCTATCTGAATATAATGGCTCTATTGGATTGCCAGTTCCGTCCACGGAAGTGCGTATTGTTGATGAAGACGGTAACCCAGTGACGGATGACTCCAAAGGGGAGCTACAAGTTCGTGGACCTCAAGTGATGCAAGGTTACTGGCAGCGTGCAGAAGCAACGAAAGAAGTCATCAACCAAGAAGGTTGGTTGTCGACGGGTGATATCGTTCAATTCGATGAAGAAGGCTTCTTGCATATCGTTGACCGTAAAAAGGACATGATTTTGGTCTCTGGCTTTAACGTGTACCCGAACGAAATCGAAGATGTTATTGCGTTGAACGACAAGGTTCTGGAAGTCGCCGCGATCGGTGAAGCGAATGAGGCTTCCGGTGAGATTGTGAAAGTATTTGTGGTGAAGAAAGACTCGTCATTGACCAAAGACGAAATCATTGACCACTGTCGTAAGCACTTGACAGGTTATAAGATTCCTAAGCGTGTAGAGTTTAGAGAAGACTTGCCAAAGACAAATGTGGGTAAAATATTGCGTCGTGTGCTTCGTGAAGAGAACGATGCCAAGTTGACCAAAACCTCAGAAAAAACGGTTTAACGTTAACCTTTGATTACAATCAATGCTAGAATGCCAGCCCTTAAAGCTGGCATTGTTTTTTTAAGAGAGACTGAGTGGAATATCAAATAGTAACAGAGTTGGCCGAGCTAGAGTCGGTATGTAGCAAGGCTCGAGAGTCCGATGTGGTAATGTTGGATACCGAGTTTGTACGTATCCGTACTTTCTATCCGAAATTGGGCCTGATCCAACTTTACGATGGTGAGCAACTCTCACTTATCGATCCATTGACTATTAGTGATTTCACACCTTTTATCGAACTGCTCAAAGATACTTCTGTACTGAAAGTACTGCATGCTTGTGGCGAAGACTTGGAAGTGTTCGTTAATAGTTTCGGTTGTATGCCATTCCCAATGGTCGATACGCAAATCATGGCGGCTTTTCTAGGGCATGGTTTATCGACAGGATTTGCGGCGCTGGTTGATGAATATCTTGGAGTAGAGCTTGATAAAAGTGAGTCTCGAGCAGATTGGGTAGCTCGTCCGCTGACGGATAAGCAATTGGATTATGCCGCGGCTGACGTCTATTATCTATGGCCTCTTTTATTTCAAACTGTTTGCACAAGTGGAAGCAAAAGATTGGTGGGAGCCGCCCAGCAAGAGTCTGATTTGTTGATGCAAAAAAGGGGTAAGACGCCAAACCCTGAGAAGGCTTATCTAGAGATTAAAGGTGCTTGGCAATTAAAACGTAAGCAACTGGCCATTCTTAAACCGCTAGCAACCTGGCGAATGAACGAAGCATTAAAGCGTGACCTCGCACTTAACTTTGTCATCAAAGAGCAAGAGCTTTGGAGTATTGCTCGTTATGCACTTAAAAAGCCAAAGCAGATGGAAGAAGAGGGTGTGGATCCACGTGCCATTCGTCGTCATGGTGAGCGAATTGCGGCGATAGTTAAACACGCACAGCAACTACCTGAGGATGAGCATCCAGACAAAATTGAACGTCTAATGGATTTTCCAGGTTACAAGCAGGTATTCAAAAAGCTCAAAGATGAAGTGAAAAAAGCCGCTCAACACAGTGGGTTAGCGACAGAGTTTATGGCATCTAAGAAGCAATTGAATCAATACCTCTCGTGGATTTGGAAGTACGATCGCGATCCTGCGAGATTGCCTGATGTGATGCAAGGATGGAGGCTGGAGTTATTCGGTCAAAATCTAGATAAAATTATGGATTAACAATAAAATGGCTCGCAGTTGCGAGCCATTTTTTGTTCGATTATTTATCTTCTTCTGGCAGTTGAACATTCAGTTCAAGTACTGAGATGTCATCGTCTTTATGTTCAAACGAGAGATCCACCATGGATGGGTCAACGTCGACGTATTTAGCGATGACTTTT
>ASHK01000786.1 GCA_000695745.1 Vibrio madracius
ATTCATGAGCGCGTTTCTAAAGCACCTATTCATCGCAAGATTATGTTTACCTGGGCGGTAAACAGTGGAGCGAAAATGGCACAATGTCGCCAAGACAACGTGACGCCTTCATTGCTTCTGAGAAAAAGTCATGCGTTGGCAGATAAATTAGTTCTGAGCAAGCTACGTGAGTTGCTTGGAGGACGCATTAACTTTATGCCTTGTGGTGGCGCTAAACTGGATGAAACTATCGGTCGCTTTTTTCAAGCTATCGGTATTAACGTCAAGCTTGGCTACGGCATGACAGAAACAACGGCAACCGTCTCGTGCTGGGATGACACCTGCTACAACCCGGATTCTATCGGTATGCCGATGCCTGGCGCAGAAGTAAAAATTGGCGAGAACAATGAAATCTTGGTTCGTGGACCGATGGTAATGCGTGGTTACTACAAATTACCGGAAGAAACCGCGCAGACGTTCGACGCAGATGGTTTCCTAAAAACAGGAGATGCCGGCCAATTTGATGAGCGTGGTAATTTGTTCATTACTGACCGCATTAAAGAATTGATGAAAACCTCCAATGGTAAGTACATTGCACCACAAGCAATTGAAGGTGCGATTGGTAAAGACCATTACATTGAGCAGATTGCGGTTATCGCGGATACTCGTAAGTTCGTTTCAGCACTCATTGTGCCTTGTTTTGATACGCTTGAAGAATATGCCAAAGAGCTAAATATTAAATATCATGATCGTCTTGAGCTGATTAAGCACAACGAGGTGGTTGAGATGTTTGAAAAGCGCATTGGCGAACTGCAAAAAGAGTTGGCGAAGTTTGAACAAGTGAAGAAGTTTAAGTTATTGCCAACAGGCTTCTCAATGGATAAAGGTGAATTGACGCCAACACAGAAACTGCGCCGCAAAGTGATAAACGATCGTTATCATGATGAAATCGAAGAGATGTATCGCGATACGCCAAACAAGCATCACTAAAAGCTCTGTTTAAGTCGATAAAAAAAACCCTAGCCGTTGCTAGGGGTTTGTTGTTTATGGGCGGTTAGTTGTTAGCGTAAAGCAACTCGCTGTACCTATCTAAAGTATTAAGGCGATTTTCCGCATTGGCTAAGAAAGTCTGTTTTGCCTGGCCCGTTAACGACTTAGATTGCGGCAGTTTTACCGTTCTTGGGTTTTTGTGTACACCATTGACCAAGAATTCATAATGAAGGTGAGGACCGGTGACACGACCTGTTCCGCCAAGCGTACCAATCGTTTGACCTTGTTTTACACGTTGTCCGGTTTTGACGGTTCGTTTAGTTAGGTGCAGATACTTGGTGATATACGTATTGCTGTGCTTGATGAAGACGTAATTGCCATTGAACTGGTTATAACTGGACTTCTGTACAATACCATCACCGGCGGCCCAAATTGGCGTCCCAACAGGAGCAGCATAGTCGGTGCCGCGGTGGGCACGTACTTTACCGGTCACTGGGTGACGGCGCGTCGGGTTAAAGTTTGACGTGACGCGACGAAAATCAAGTGGTGAACGTAAGAAGGCTTTCTTCATGGCGCGACCATTTTCATCGTAATAGTTACCCGTCTTATCGTCCAATATTGCCTTGAAGGTATCCCCTTGGTTTTTGAAAATCGCTGCGATAATTTTGCCACGGCCAACCACTTCGCCTTCCACGACTTTTTCTTGATAAAGCAATTGAAAACTATCACCAGAACGAATATCTAACGCAAAGTCGATATCCCAGCCAAAAATACCGGCCAGTTCCATAATTTGATTGGCGGTCAACCCTGCTGCAATCCCTGCGTTCCAGAAGTTTGATGAAATCTGTGCTTGAGCATAGTTGTATTGATAATCGACCTCTTTTTTATCCCAAGTGGAGGTAAATCCATCATCAGTACGAGTAATTTTGAATGTCTCGTAGTCGTTAATCTTGCGTTTTAACTGGATAAAGTCATTGTTCTCGTCAAACCGAATGTCAGCTTATCTCCCGGTCTTAATTTGGAGAGCTGGCGTTTAATATCATCATTGGTATAGATAAGCTCATGCAGCAGGCGTGGCGACAATCCTAAGCGCTGAAACAAAATAGCGGCACTTTCTCCTGAGCGGACAGTATGCTCCTCCCACTTGAGGACAACAGTTGGTGGAATCTCGTCACCAATAGGAAAAGCACTATTGTTAATTGTTAGGGCGTAATGCTTACCAACTTCAAGTCGATCCTGCCATCATCCAGCTCCTGAACATCCGGCAAAAACAAGGCAACAACGATTAGTGCTGTAAAAAAGGCGATGAGCGCACGGTGAAGCCAAGGCAGGCGCTTAAAAACAGATAGCATGAGAGTTCAATTCAACATTATTTTTGAAATTTCCTAAACCAATTAGTCTAACTGGTTTCAAAAAACATCGCTATTCAAGTAAGATGTCCAACTATTATATTTTTGCCAAATCTGTGGGAGTGAACAAGAATGGCGAACCTTGAAGCAGCGTTGGCTGAGATCAAACGTGGTGTTGACGAGCTAATTCCAGAAGAAGAACTGATTGCCAAGTTAAAAGAGAACCGTCCTCTACGCATCAAATTGGGTGCCGATCCTACAGCACCAGATATCACCTAGGCACACGGTAATTTGAACAAGT
>ASHK01000787.1 GCA_000695745.1 Vibrio madracius
GGGAAGATAACTTTCGCTCACGCAGTTCTGTTTTGGTGGCAGACACATGCTCTTCGATCCAATCCGATATTTGTATGCCACGTTTAGCAGCGTACGCCTTAATCGCTTCTCGTTGTGATTCGCCATCGGCTCTTTGTGAATCTGATACTCGAATGTAGCCAATCATGCCTGCCCCCAAGTTGCCAAGTTAATTGAACATGAATGGTTATTTGCTGTTCAGGTAGTCCAGTACAACTTCATGGTGATCTTTGGTTTTGAACTTGTTGAATACATGCTCAAGGTTGCCAGACTCATCAATCAGGAAGCTTGTTCTTACAACGCCCATGTTTTCACGGCCCATGAACTTCTTGAGCTGCCAAACACCGTACTTCTCACACACTTCATGTTCTTCATCGGCTAGTAGCGTGAAGTTCAGCTCTTGCTTGTTGATAAAGTTGGTCAGTCTTTTCGGGGTGTCTGGGCTTAAACCAAGCACAACAACATTGTGGGCATCTAGCTCAGATTTAGTGTCACGCAACCTTGAGCCTGAACGGTACAGCCAGGAGTTGAAGCGCGTGGATAGAAGTAGAGTAGCACTTTCTTTCCTTGAAGCTCAGAGAGCGTCACTGGGTTATTGTCTTGGTCATTAAGGGTAAAATCTGGTGCGGTTTGTCCGACTTCGATTGTCATTGGTTTTGTCCTTACTTTCTCAACTAGTGGTATTTGGCGTGGCGTTTTTTACCACGTCCTTTTTAGAGCATTTTTGTTACGTTAGAGTGTACATTTTTGTCGAAAACTCAGTGTCCTGTCTAGTGATTACTCCAAACAGGACAACCTTGAATGGTAGTGTTAACTACTTTGGTTTTCTAAATGGGTGTGTAACCACATTGTCTAAACAAGTCGAGACGATTTTATCCATAGCTTTTTCTCGCTGACTCTCATGTAGCATATCCATCAGCTCTTGAACTACTTTTACATGAGTGGCAGCTTGAACAGCTAATGCCTCCTTATGACTTTGAGCCTCATCGTAATATTCTTTTTTCTTTTTATGGGCTTGCGTTCGTTCACTTTTGAGCGCCTTTATTTCCTTTTGAAGCACCTCAATAGGGGAGTCTGAATTCTCATCTTGAGCAACTTGTACTTCTAATGATTTGTTCTTTATCATCAGAACGACATCGCTGTGCCTTCTAAGTGCGCCAGCAGAAAGCCCAGCTTCTTTTTCAACGCTACTGTTGTTGATTTTGAGTTTGCCTTTTCGCGCTTTATTACGCAGCTCTCTCGATGTTAACTTAGCTACATCACCGCTTAGCAGCCTTTCTAGTGCGTTCAATTTAGTTTCTTTTTTGTTACCTGTGACATTATGAAACAACTCCAAATGGGATGAGTAAATCCCTAACTTCATTAGGAAAAACGACTGGCTCATAGTCGATACCTAAATCACCCATAATACGTTCTGCCGCTTGAATGTTAATGTAAGATTCAGAGGCGGTTTGAGGGGTGAGTTCATTATGTTCAATATCGTAAAGCATGTGAATTTCAGCTTCTTTACGCTTTGCTTCAGCAAACACGGCATCCACGATGTAGTCATGCTTGCAATCTACACATTCAATTAGGTTAACAAGCGTTCTTAAGCCACAGGTGGTCGAAGTGCAATATATCCCAGGTGCAACCGCATGAAGGTGTCGTTTTTWTATTCGAATTTGCTTTTTCCAGAAATTAAGAGAAAGCATGTCATTATCCACTTTGTCTGTGAATAAGTTTCGGTCTGTTTTGGTCATGCTTTTAGCAAACTCTTTGCCTTTACCGCCTGCCACTCTTTCCTTGTTTGCCAGTTTCTCATAGATATTCAAATAGACACGAGCTTTTTGGTTGATTCGCTCTTCATCAATTTCGTTCGCAAGTGTCTTTTTCTTTTGCCTGATTTTTTGAAACTTACTGGCATTTTTAGCGTAGTGTCGCGTCATTGCCATAGATACATGACTGAACTGTTGTTTGAGTTGTGGGAAGTGACAAAGCTCGTAACCAATCAAATAGTAAGCAAAAGATCGGCGAAGTTGGTGTGGCGTAAACTCATAATTGCTGCCCAATTCAAATGATAAATTGGGGTCAGATACTTTTAGGTCAATAAGGTCTTCATTGGTCAGTGCAAGTTCTTCGCCCATAGCATCATTGAACCAATATTGAGAGTGTTTCCCTATTTGGCTTTT
>ASHK01000788.1 GCA_000695745.1 Vibrio madracius
TACGGCGTTATCAGAACGTATCGATATCGGGCGTAGCAAAAATTCGGCAAGCGGAGGAACAGCGTGACGCCTCTCTAGTCGTACTGGAACAGCAAAAAATCAACTTTAAGCGCAGTGAAGCCCTTAATGAAGAAAGTTACTCTCTGAGGCAACTTGAGAGAACACTTCACCAACTTGATGACAAAAGACAAGAAGCGAAAAAAGCGGAACACCAATACAGTGTATTAGCAGATCAGCACAAGAAAGTGTCTGACGAAGTGGACACACTTAAGAATCAGACTTTAACGCTTGAAAAATCGTTTGAAGAAGCGAGTAAAGAAAAACAGAAGCTAAATGATGTTACAGCGTCACTCGATCAGTTGAGAAAACAGTGGAACGTAATAGAAACGCTGAACACATTGGCGGCAACGGTAGCTTCTCTGAGAGAACAGCAAACTGATACTCAGTCAAAGATTGCCAAGTTCGCTGACGATCTAAAAGAAGCAACGCGCTTACGTACCGAAAGTGAAATTATATGGCATTCGAGTCAGGCTGCAATCTTGGCAGCAACGCTCGAAGAAGGCAGTGCATGCCCAGTGTGTGGCAGTACTGAACATCCACAGCTAGCGATTTCAACGCAGCGAACAGTTACTTTGCAACAGGTTAACGAACTTAGGGCTAATGAGTCGACGATTAGTGACAATGTGAATCAGCAGCAGCAAGAATTAGCGAAATTAACCAGTACGCTCGAAAGTACCGAGTCTCAGCGCAACGATTTGTTAGGTAGTCTTGAAATAGAAGAGCAGCAGTTACGACAGTTTACTATCCGTATTCAGAACGATATTAATATGGCGGAAGCGACAATTCATCAGCTTAATCAGATTGATTTAAAGTCGATGGAGCTGCATCTCGTTCAACATGTAAATGAAGTATCGACGAAACAAGAAGCTCTGAACCATTTAACTGCGTCAGTTAATGAATCTGCGATCTCAAAAGAGCAATTGCGAGCGGTCGTCACCCAGTTGGAAACGGATAATCACACCGGCTATGCCAATACCAACGAAGTTGTGCAGCGACAGACAGTGATTTCCAGTGAGTTAAAACAACTTTCTCATGCATTGGAAGTTGCTCAGAGCAATGCCAACCAAACTGGGGAGACATTAGTTAAATACCAATCTCATTTGGACACATTAACTAAACAGCTTAACGATTTAAATAAAGATCATCACTTAGCATTAGGACATTGGCAAACCGCTTTAGCGAGTAGTAGTTTTTGTGATGAAGCAAACTTCCTAACTGCGATACTAGCGGAACCACGTCTTAGCGAGCTTGAGCTTGAGTTAGCGACGTTCGCTCGAGACGAGGTCAGAGTAAGTGAACAATTGAAACTAGTGAATGAAGAACTAAGCGATACCCAGTTGCCGGATATTTCGCTATTACTTCACACTAAAAATGAGACCGATACGTTATATCAGAGAAAATTGGGTGAGTGTCAACAAGAACAATCTAAGTTAGACAGTCTAAATCAGGTGTTAACCCGAGTTAACTTCGCTGATGTCGCAAAATAGAGAGCTTGAAAAGCAATATCAAGTTGTAGGCACATTAAGCGATGTTGCTAATGGTAAAACGGGCAATAAAATTAGCCTTCATCGTTTTGTATTAGGCGTGTTGTTAGATGATGTATTAATTCAGGCCTCACAACGATTAAGGTTGATGAGTAAAGGACGATACGACCTAAAGCGAAAAGAAACGCGCAGTAAGGGCAACGCTGGTTCAGGCCTAGATCTCATTGTTGAAGATGCCTATACCGGGAAATGGCGTGATGTGGCAACACTATCTGGCGGTGAGTCTTTTATGGCAGCACTCTCACTAGCGCTAGGGTTATCAGATGTCGTTCAGTCATACAGCGGTGGTATACGTTTAGATACATTGTTCATTGATGAGGGGTTCGGTAGCCTAGACCCTGAGTCATTAGATTTAGCAATTCAAACCTTGGTTGAACTGCAACAAAGTGGGCGAACCATAGGGATTATTTCCCATGTTTCAGAGTTAAAAGAACAAATGCCACTTCGTTTAGATGTTCACGCATCACGAATTGGAAGTACGGTAAGATTGGTAAATTAAGGGCGTTTTTATGCTAAACCAAATCACATTTTTTGAGCGTTTTGAAACTGATATTTTAGCAGGAAAGAAAACGATTACGATTCGAGATAAGACTGAGATTGATTTTGAGTTAGGTCGAGTCATTCCTGTGGCCACCTATGAGGCGGGTAGGGTATTCGGTAATTTGAAAATTTTGTCTATTGAAGCAATCCAATATGATGATATTAATGAGGACCATGCGAGTCAGGAAAATATGACGTTGCCTCAACTTAAAAATGTCATCCGTGACATTTATCCTAGTGAAAACCAGCTGTATGTAATCACTTTTGAGCTAGCCTAACGCGTTCAATAGTGCCTTGTTAACAGAAAGGGCACTCATCATGTTGATAAACATGTTCACCTCTCAAGTGGTGAACATGTTTTTTCCCTTCATCCACTCCCATCTGATACCCCGAATCCAATAGTTCCTTTTTCATTGTTAAACGCTGTACTGGAAAATCCTCGGGTGGCGTGATAACACGGATAACACAGTCATTCGGTGGATTCTTAATGAAATCCAATGATTCATTGTAGTTTTGTGCCCGTTTTGTCAATGCATGTCCAACGTTTGGGTGTTTAACAAACATCTTTTTCATCAACCAACCGGCTTTGGGTTTTGGCATTTCATAACTAAGAGGGTGAGATAAGATAACGGTGATATCTCTTGCTCCGCGGCGATAAGCCTCACGAACAGGAATGGAATCAGCGACTCCTCCATCAGTGTAACAACCCCCATCAAAACAAGGTGTTTCTTTATACGCCAAAGGTAAAGATGCGGTTGCTTCTAACGCCTTGGCGATATTTTCATGCGTTACTTCGTAATAATCCGGCAGTCCAGTTGAAACGTTAGTCGCAGCGGCGATAAAGGGGACAGAATTGAACACTAAATGATGGTCAATCGGAAACTGGCGATTTGACTCCTCGTATAACCACTTCACATCAACTAGATGTCCTCCTGCTAAAAATCGCCGAGGATTATAGAAGTCTTTGCTCGTCGCAAGCTGGGTGATGACGTGATAACT
>ASHK01000789.1 GCA_000695745.1 Vibrio madracius
CCATGTGATGCAACTCGAGTCTTTCCCGCTTACTCCAAACGGAAAACTCGATAAGAAAGCATTACCTATTCCAACGTCCGCCCCACAGGAAACTTATGAGGCCCCAACCAACGACATAGAGACTGAAATCTGTGCTATTTGGACAGAAATATTAGGAGTAGAGCAAGTAGGTGTCACCGATGACTTCTTCAAAATAGGAGGTGATTCTATCAGCTCAATACAAGTTGCTAGTCGGATTCGCAAAATTGGTTTCAATTGCCAAGTGAAAAGCATCTTCGAGTATAGAACCATACGACGACTCTGTGAGCATCTAGGCAGTAGTCAAGCGCAAATCGAAGTACTCACTGAACAAGGTACGCTAACTGGCGAAGTCGGCTTACTTCCTATCCAAGAGTGGTTTGTGTCTCAAGTTCACTCTGGGAACATTAAGAACAAAGAGCATTGGAATCAGAGCTTTATAGTCAAAGTTCCAAAGCTTGATGTCAAAAAAGTCGCGAGTATCATTGGTGAACTTATCGAGTATCACGATATGTTACGGGTGAGATACACCTTGGAAGACTCAGTCTGGCGCCAACATTATCATGACTCAATCGTGCAACCTGAGTTAAAAGTCGTCGATGTAAACCACTACACAGAAAGTGAACTCAATGCGCTTCTTACAGAGTGGCAAAGTCACTTTGATTTAACCCACGGTCCGCTTTTCCAAGTCGCTTACCTTCACGGGTACCCAGACTCAAGCGCAAGACTTTTCTTTTCGCTTCATCACTTGATTGTTGATTCGGTCAGCTGGCGCATCGTAATAGACCATATCAAAACCCTCTATTCAGGAGGCTCACTTGAGAAAAAGGGAACCAGCTACCGACAATGGGTAAACGAGATAAGCAACTACCCCAAACAGCACCCGACAGAAGATCGTTTCTGGCATAAACAGGTTACTGATCTTCCGAATTATCGAATGCTGCTCGACGTTGCCGACGATAAACCCGCACAATATCATGAGATATCCATATCGGCAGAGTTAACGTCGACACTGGTACAGATAGCGAACAGACCGTATCACACTGAAATCAACGATCTTTTGCTTACAGCGCTCGCCTTTACACTGCAACATGTCACGGGCGTCACCCAACATGGCATCACTTTAGAGGGACATGGACGAGAAAATATCAGTGAGGCCATCGACCATAGCCACACTCTTGGATGGTTTACCAGCAAGTTCCCGGTAAAACTGTCAACGAATAGCGAAATAGGAAAGACGATTACGACCGTCAAACACCAACTGAGGAGTATTCCTAATAAAGGCGTCGGGTTCGGAGCTTTTGCCTGCGATCCATCAACGGACAGCTACAGCTTCAACGATTTACCTGAGGTCAGCTTTAACTACTTAGGCCGATTTGACTCAAGTGAAGGAAATTGGCAGGTGGTGAACGAAGATAGTGGCAACAGCACCGCGAACAACCAAATACTAAATATCATCAATATCAACGGGATGATAAGTGATGGGCAGTTGCGCTTTGGCATCCATTCTAAAATGTCAGATGTCCAATCTAAGGCGTTCTCTGAATCATTAAAGACCGAGCTTGAGAACATTGTTTACCACTGCTGTGAGGAAGACAAACGACTTGGGTACATCGCTCATCCAGAAAGCTTCAACGATTTTGTTCCGTTTGAGGTGGTCAATGAAGATATCGCCCAAAGCCCTATTTTCATTCTTCCTCCAGGTGGTGGCGGTGCCGAGTCTTTCTACAACAACTTAGTGCCTGATTTGGCTGAGAAAAAGTTAGTGTTATTTAATAACTATTATGACTTCCTCAAAGCCAAACAGGGCGACAGTTCGACAGATCAGCTGACATTTGAAAGACTGGCTAAATTCTATATCGACTACATCAAGCAGCTACAAGCTGACGGGCCATATACCCTAGTGGGTTGGAGTTTTGGTGGGTTATTAGCGTTTGAAATCACCAAACAGCTTTCAGACTTAGGCGATAAAGTGAACCATTTGATCTTGCTTGATTCTTATTTCAACTATCAACAAGCATGGAATCATTCATTATTCACCGACGTTTCTAAGTTTGAAAACAACGTCAACTACCAGTATCAACCAGAGCGATTTAACGCGCCTTACCCGCTAGACATCACCTTGTTTAAAGCCAAGCAAGTTGATGAGCAGCCGATAGCTGACGGATTAGGAGATAACAGCTTTGATCCAGAGTATGCACAAAAGTACAGAAGTATTCATGCATACTATGTAAATCAAGTGGAAGACAACCATATTAATCAATATGTGAGCCAAGCGAACCTGCATATTGTCCCTATGGAAGCTTCTCACAACAACTGGGTCAATAATCACCAAGTCATACAGCAGATCGTCAGTAAGATAGCGATGACATCTCAGTTAACGGCTCAACATAGCGATGAGTGATAAGGTAAAACTCTTTTCCCTATGTATGGTGTTGTTTATTGACGCCATTGGCTCAGGATTAATTCTCCCCATTCTTCCTGAGCTATTCCTCAACCAAGACTATGGCTTGCTGTTGGGCTATGGGTTCCAGCATACCAGCCTTATATATGGGATAACGCTTGCCGTTTTCCCATTGGCGAGTTTGTTTGGAAAATATTTACTGGGCGCCCTATCGGATCACTTTGGCAGAAAGAAAACCATTCTCGCTGGACTAAGTATTATCTTGTTGTCTTACTTACTGAGCATCGTTGCCATCGTGATTGATAGCGTGCCTCTCTTTATTCTGGCTCGCTTCATCACCGGCTTTGGCGCGGGAACTTACACCGCAGTCTACGCCATGATTTCCGACGTAAGCAAAACGCTGGATAGCAAGATGACCAATTTCAAGTGGCCCGCATTAGCTACGGTGTTAGGGTTTATTGTTGGACCAATTCTTGGAGGCACGTCTAGTATTGCTGAGGGGCCGCTTTCTCTCATTATTCCATTTGGTGTTGGTTTCATACTGACTTTGCTGAACATACTCAAGGCCAAATCTTCCTTAATCGAGACGCTAAAAACAAATCCGAATAGCAATATTAGTTTGGTTAGTTTTATTAGCGAGTCATACCACTATCTATTGAACATTCGGCACAACCCGCGAGTAACATTATTACTAAGCAGTTATTTTTTCTTGCAGCTTGCCATCGGTTTATATGTTCAATCTATAAGCCTTTATCTGGCGAAAGTGCACCACTTCACGACTCACCAGATCAGTTTCTTTTACGTAATTATGGGCTGTGCGATATTATTGAATACCGTTTTGATACAGAAGCGACTTCAAGACAAATCGAGCCCACAAGGGATTCTCGTTGGCATTTCGCTATTTGGAGCAGTGGTCTTTGTCTTGCTAGAGGTCTCTCGAGTCATGCTCAATGACAATATTGTGCTGTTGTTCGCTGGCTCGTTTTTTATCTACCTACTTTTAAATCTAAGTATCAATATCTACACCGCCACCTTATCGCAACACTCACCAAAGTCTGAGCAAGGTAAGCTTATTTCATTAGCGGGGCAAACTTATTCCTTAACTTGGTTTATTGCAAGCCTGCTAGGGGGTGTCATGGTCATGAACAAAGCGTCCCTACTCTTTTGCAGTGTCTTTCTAGTGATCAGTTTATTCTTCATTATTCGCTTTAAGCATTTAGAAAACATCAGCTCACGCACCGTAGCAGCCGAAAAATACCGACAATAAAACCATAACGGGATGTATTTCATGAAAGACGAGA
>ASHK01000790.1 GCA_000695745.1 Vibrio madracius
CATATCCACGGTACTCCAGACGGCGTAAACCCTCTACCAAAATTTCCGCTACGTCTCGTTGTGCTACCGCACCTACGATTCCACACATATCAATTCTCCATTTCTAATTTTTGTCTCCCTCGCCGAGTGCAAGCAAATCAATAGTGGAGGGAGGAATTTTGTTAAGCGCAAATAACCTTTACGCCGTTCGATTCGATTTGAGCTTTTTGCTCTTTCGTTAAGCCTTTGTCGGTAACGACGACGTCAATCGCATCCCATGCTAATTCTAGGTTAGGAATTTTTCGGCGATTTTCTCGGACTCAATCATCACCACCACCTCGCGTGCGACTTCTGCCATAACATTACTAAGGCCGATAAGCTCGTTAAATGTGGTGGTGCCTCGCGCCAAATCGACACCGTCTGCACCAATAAATAATTGATCAAAGTCGTAAGAACGAAGTACCGATTCAGCGACTTGGCCTTGAAATGACTCTGAGTGACTATCCCAAGTACCGCCCGTCATTAATAACGTGGGTTCGTTCTCCATCTCATTGATGGCATTCGCCAAGGACAACGAGTTGGTCATGACCACTAAACCTTTTTTACTGCCAAGTTTTGAGACCAAAGCCCCTGTTGTACTGCCACAATCGATAACAATTCGATAATGATCATTGATTAGGCCAACCGCCGCTTCAGCGATGCTTTCTTTGGAAGCTGACGTCAAACTCGACTCATTTAGTACTTCATCTACCGCTTCTTGTGGAAGCGACACGGCTCCGCCATAGCGTCTTAGCAGCAGGCCACTCTTTTCTAATGAAGTGAGGTCTTTACGAATGGTCACTTCAGAGGTGTCAAATAGAGCAGATAGCTCTTCAACACTCACCTCTCCACGCTCTTTAACAAGCTGAGCGATGGAATGACGTCTAACTTGAGTATTTCGTTTACGCACTTTAATTTCGATTCAAAACTTAACTGATAGCAAAATTATTTCACAACGTAACTTATCACGCAAGAAATCCGCTGTATTAAATCTAAGACACGGTTTAACTGATGAAATACTGACCGCTTAAGTTTCGTTTCGAAAGTTATTATTTACAAATTATGATTGATTGATGAAATTGGCTAAAGAGAAAGCACAAAGAAGAAAGAAAAAATGGAGAGAGAAGAAGAAAGAAAGAA
>ASHK01000791.1 GCA_000695745.1 Vibrio madracius
TATCCCAAGGTTCGGCAATCAGCTTAGTTTGTTTGAGGAATGGATCTTGAGCCACCGCCCTGAAGAAAGCAGCATCTGGGTTAAAGTTATCACCATTACGGCCTAGTGTTGCCGCGAGGTCGAAGCGGAAACCATCAACTTTAAACTCCTGTACCCAATATCGAAGTGTGTCCATGACAAGATTCAAAGCGGTTGGTAGTTGAGGTCGACCGTATTACCACAACCGGTGAAGTTAGCAAAAAACTCGCCGTGACGCAGATAGAATTTCGAGTCTAAAGCTTTAAGGTTGAAAATCGGGCCATTATCACCACTTTCTGCCGTATGGTTGTAAACGACGTCAAGAATGACTTCGATACCATGACGGTGTAACTCTCGAATGGTAGTTTTTAGCTCATCGACGGCGTCATGGGTGGCATAACGTGGATCAGGTGCCATAAAGACATACGGGTTGTATCCCCAGTAATTGACTTTATCCATCTCTAGCAGGTGCGGTTCATGCATGCATGCTGCCACTGGAAGTAACTGAATCGAGGTAATATTTTGCTTTTTGTAGAACGCCAGCATCTCTTCGCTAATGAGACCTAAATATTTGCCTCTGTGCTGAGGTGGTATCTTGTCATTGAGTTTTGTTAAACCTTTGACGTGAGTTTCAAACAGCACCATTTCTTCACGTGGAATTCTAGGAAGCTCGGTATCTTGCCAATCAAAATGGTCGTCAACGACAACACATTTTGGCAAGTCGATGCTGTTTTTCACATCGAATGGTGGAACATAATGTAAGGCTTTATCTAGGGCTTTGCGTAAGGGTCTGATAGGAAATGACGCTCTTCACACCCATCTATGACAAAACCATAACGTTGCCAGCAGTGATTTCGCTAATGTGGATATGCCTGATTCCGGCATATTCATTAGACAGTGGGAACAATTGAATATTATCGTTGTCATCAAAGAGTGCGAGCTGGATGTCTGGGCAATCGGGTGCATGAATTGCGAAATTACATCCTTGTTTATCCAGCGTTGCCCCTAATGGATACGGGCTAGATTGATGTTTTGTCCATAAGTCGTTTTTCTATTTGTTCGTGAATGACATTACTTAACTTTCAATAGTTAATATGCTTTGTAAACTTTAGGTCAAGCTAATGATCACAGAAATTTAAATGTAATTTAATTTCAGTTTATTTAGCGTTACTTTATAAAAAGTGATGTAAAGCGTGTTTTGCGCGTCAAAACATTACTAAATTAGCGCCTCCTCCCCCCTTTTTTTGTGACTTACTCTAAAAAAACGCCATACGGTTATTTTTCTCATCCTTTCTCATCCCCCTCAACAATATTCAGGGTGGAGGACGTATCGCACTTGCTACTTGGTTAATCTGACATCGTTCAATCAACTCGGGACCCTAAACCGATAAACATTTCAAGCCTAAAACGCTCAGTACTGCCTCTGCCGCGTTTTGGAAAATGAAATTGAATATAACGATAAGTTAAACGGAGTTTTCTAATGAAAAAAGTAAGTGTAATTGCTGCTGCAGTGGTAGGTGCTTTAGCTTCAGGTGCTGTGATGGCGGAAGATAAAGTACAAGAAGGTTGGCAAGTTAACGGTTATGGACATCTTCTATATAACGTAGGTGAATCACTACAACTCAATGAAACTTGGGAACATCGCCGTGACTATCGCGCAGCGGGTGCCGCGTTCTCTGGTAACCCTAACCAAGTTGAATTTACCGTTACTAAAGGTAATAACTACGAAAATGGCGCTTGGTCTAAATACGTTCTGAAAACGGAATATGGTAACAACGAAGGTGGTAACGGTCGTGGTTTCTATGGTTCGTCAGGCGGTAACGATAGCCACCTTTCATCAGGTCAATTTGAGATTAAAGAAGCATATGTTGAGCTTGGTGACTTATCTATGTTTGCTGAAGGCACCAGTATGTGGGCTGGTAAGCGCTACTTGAACCGTCAAGCCGGTATCATGACGAAAGAATACTGGAAACAGTCGTCAGGGCTTGGTGCTGGTGTGGAATATCGAAACCTAGGCTTCGCTGATAATTTTGGTTTTGCAGTTATATCCGCAGATGTGGGAGATGGTTATTGTGTCGATGACCAAGGGGCAACTGTTAATGGTAAGCAATGTGGCGTAGTTGGCGATAAAAACTTAAGCTCTACTTTAACATCTATGGACCTTTATCTATATGGTATTCAAGGTCTAGGAGGTAAGTTTGACTTCGATGTGAAATATCAAGTTCGTGCAAACTCAGATCAAGTGCGCGTAGATTTGAATAACCCTGATGCAGCTGATCGTGGTATTGGTGCGGGAATTTCTTACTCACGAGATTACTATGGTCTTGATGGTTGGTCACTTACAGGTATTACGTATGGTCAAGGTATTGCTGCGACTAAAGGTACTAACTTTGGTAACTGGAATGGCGATTGGAACCAAGACGACCGCTCTATCTTCTTCACTTCATATGGTGTTCTAAACATTACGGACAACTTCCAACTTGGATCTGAGCTAGTGTATTGGGATCTCAAAGCTCAGGATGGAAAACAAGTGTTTGGCAGTCAAGAGTCAGTTAAGCGTGGTTTTATTGGTGTAACACCTACTTATAAGGTAA
>ASHK01000792.1 GCA_000695745.1 Vibrio madracius
ATCGAATCAAAACTGGTTACGCATAGAACAGGGCCAAAGATCTCTTCTTTGTATATGCGCATATCGGGGGTGACATCAGTAAATAGCGCGGGTTGAATAAAGAAGCCATCAGTGTGTCCCATTACGGGTTTGCCACCATAAGCAAGCGTTGCTCCTTCGCTCTGCCCAATATTGATGTAACTTAGTACACGTTCATACTGAGTGGCATCGACAATCGCACCTACTCGGGTATCGTTTTCAAGTGGGTCAGCAGGTTGCCAATTCGCCATGTACTTTTTAACCAATTCAATGAACTCCTCTTTGATTGAGGAGTGAACGAGAAGACGTGACCCCGCTGTACATACTTCCCCTTGGTTGTAACAGATAGCAGAAGCGGCGGTTGCTGCGGCTTTTTCTATGTATTTAACATCATGATGCACAATGTGCGGGCTTTTGCCGCCACATTCCATAAATGCCCGTTTCAGGTTTGACTCGCCAGCAAAAGACAGCAGCTTTTTACCAACAGCGGTAGAGCCAGTGAAAGTAATGCAGTCGACATCGTTATGCAGTGCTAACGCTTGACCGGCTTCGTGACCAAACCCGGGCAAGACCTGAAATACGCCAGCAGGGATGCCTGCTTGTTTGGCCAAATCAGCAAGTAATATTGCGGTGAGAGGTGATTTCTCAGAAGGTTTAACCGATAACCGAATTCCCCGTTGCTAGAGCAGGCCCTATCTTCCAAGCGGCCATGACAGTAGGAAAGTTCCAAGGCACGATAGCGGCGACGACGCCAGTGCCTCACGGGTGACCAGTGCCAATGCTCCTTCTGTAACGGGGGCAACTTCATCGTACACCTTGTCAATGGCTTCGGCGTTCCATTGTACGCATCGAGCGGTTGCGGGAGCATCGTATCCCATGGCATCTGATATAGGTTTGCCCATATCGAGCGATTCGAGAAGAGCAAATTCTTCTTTATGTTCGTCAATAAGCTTTGCGTAGTTAAGTAGGATAGCTTTGCGCTCAGCGGGTGGCAAACCACACCAAACTCGGCTCTCAAATGCTTGGCGAGCCGCTCGCACGGCCAGCTCAACATCTTGATCTGTACATCGGGCAACATGAGCTAACAGATGACCTGTTGCGGGATTAATGATTTCAAAGGTTTCGCCTGAGGCTGAATCAACAAAATGTCCGTTAATAAACGCCTGAGTACGAAAACTCAATGCTTCGGCTTTATCATGCCAAGTCATAGTATCCATAGTGATGACCTTCTTCCTTAAAAACTGGCAGGTGAGTTTGCACTGACAATGATGCAATCAATGTCAGAAGTATTTCTAAATCGGTGAGTACGCGTACTGTCGAAATAATAGCTGTCTCCTTCATATAAGGTGACGACTTCGTTATCGACGGTAAGCTCTAATTCTCCTTGCACAATAACGCCACATTCTTGCCCTTCGTGAGCAAGCATCTCATCGCCGGTATCAGCCCTGGCGCGAGGGTTTCTCTTAACATGCCAATTTGTCGGTCATCATGATAGTGACCTATTTGACGATAACTAATCTTTCCTCGGCCTATTTCTGGCTGTTGTTGTTTACGCGAGAAAAACTGATCCGGTCTTGGCTCATCAACGGCGAAGAATTCCGCCATAGATGAAGGAATCTTACTAAGCAGCTTACTCAGCGAGGCGACAGAGGGGCTAACCGCGTTACTTTCGATCTGAGAAATGAATCCATTGGTCACGCCAGCTCTTTTCGCTAATTCACGCTGCGATAAACCTGCGCGCTCTCTTAATGCTTTAAACCTTGGTCCTATTTCCGTTTCCATTGGGCACAATCTCCAACTCTTCCCTTTGTGATTAGTAAACTAAACACAA
>ASHK01000793.1 GCA_000695745.1 Vibrio madracius
GTCGCCGTCATACTTCATTTGCCTCTGCATTTGTCTATCCTGAGATTGATGACAATATTCAAATCGATATTAACCCTGCCGATCTTCGCATTGACGTATATCGTGCGTCTGGTGCTGGTGGTCAGCACGTAAACACCACAGAGTCTGCGGTACGTATTACTCACGTGCCAACCAACATCGTGGTGCAATGTCAGAATGACCGTTCTCAGCACAAGAACAAAGACCAAGCGATGAAACAGCTTCGTGCCAAACTGTTCGAATTTGAGCTTCAAAAGCAAAACGCAGAGAAGCAAGCGAACGAAGATGCAAAATCTGATATCGGTTGGGGTAGTCAAATTCGTTCGTATGTTTTGGATGACTCGCGCATCAAAGACTTACGTACAGGTGTCGAAAATCGTAACACTCAAGCAGTACTTGATGGCGATCTAGACAAGTTTATAGAAGCTAGCCTTAAATCAGGCCTTTAAGCTTTTCACCAATTTAAAAACGGGATACATCGAAAATGACTGATGATGTTCAAAATGAAAACCTACAAGAAGAAAACAAGCTGATTGCTGAGCGCCGCGCTAAATTGGAACAAATCCGAAAGAGCTGCAAGGCGAACGGACATCCGAACGATTTCCGTCGTGATGCGCTTGCTGGTGATCTGCAAAAAGAATTTGGTGAAAAGAGCAAGGAAGAGCTGGAAGCACTGAACCATGTCGTGTCAATTGCTGGCCGTATCATGGCAAAACGTGGTCCATTCCTTGTGATTCAAGAAACTTCTGGTCGCATCCAAGCATACGCAGCAAAAGATGTTCAGAAAGAACTTAAAGAAAAATACCAAGGTTTAGACATCGGTGATATCGTCGGTGTAAAAGGCGCGCTTACACAAATCAGGTAAAGGCGATCTTTATGTAAACATGGAAGAGTACGAGTTGCTAACTAAAGCACTGCGTCCACTTCCAGAGAAGTTCCACGGTCTAACTGACCAAGAGATGCGCTATCGTCAACGTTATGTTGACTTGATCGTCAACGAAGATTCTCGTCAAGCATTTATCGTGCGCTCTAAACTTGTGTCTGCGATTCGTAACTTCATGAGCTCAAAAGGCTACCTAGAAGTGGAAACGCCAATGATGCACGTGATCCCTGGTGGCGCGACAGCTCGTCCATTTGTGACACACCACAATGCCTTGGATATCGACATGTACCTACGTGTTGCTCCAGAACTTTATCTGAAGCGCCTCGTTGTTGGTGGTTTTGATCGTGTATTCGAGATCAACCGTAACTTCCGTAACGAAGGTCTGTCTCCTCGTCATAACCCAGAATTCACAATGATGGAATTCTATCAAGCTTACGCAGATTACAAAGATCTTATGGATCTGACTGAAGAGATGTTAAGCACGGTGGCAATGAACGTTCTTGGTTCAACATCAATGCCTTATGGCGATGAAACTGTTGAGTTTGGTGGCAAATACGCTCGTTTGAGCATGTTTGATGCCATCAAGCAATACAACCCTGATCATGAACAAATTCAAGCATTAACAGAAGAAGACCTAACTAATCGTGAACTTATGGTTTCTATCGCGAAATCTGTTCATGTTGAAGTGGAAAGCTTCTGGACATGTGGTCAGCTTCTAGAGGAAATCTTCGGTGAAACGGCAGAGCCTAAACTGATTCAGCCAACTTTCATCACGGGTTACCCAGCGGATATCTCACCACTAGCACGTCGTAGCGATGATAATCCATTCTTTACTGACCGTTTCGAGTTCTTTATCGGCGGTCGTGAAGTAGCCAATGTTTCTCTGAGCTTAACGATGCAGAAGATCAAGATGCTCGTTTTAAAGCGCAAGTTGATGCAAAAGATGCAGGTGATGATGAAGCTATGTATTACGATGCAGACTACATCACAGCTCTAGAGCACGGTCTACCGCCAACAGCAGGCCAAGGTATTGGTATTGACCGTCTAGCAATGCTATTTACCAATACTCACACTATTCGTGACGTGATTCTGTTCCCAGCAATGCGTCCACAGCAATAAGCTGATACCTTAACTCATTCGAGCAAAGCCTCTCTTCGGAGAGGCTTTTTTCATGCCAAATTTCCATAAATGTTTATAGAAAAGTCATAAATCGTGCACTAGTCTTATTTATGAGACAGTAGCGATTGTGTTAATTGCGATAGTTCTATTTGATAGAACAGACGAATTTAATAGAATTAACAAGTTGAATCTAAAAGCAATAATAAGGAATGATGTAATGGGAACCGAGTTTCGGATGGATTCTATCCCCGGCTCTTTAGTCGTAGTTGGTGGAACTATGAGCCATGGCTATCTGTATTGGAACAGGCAGGATGGCGATGCACGCAATGTTCTGACTTGCGAAAAGCCGATGCCTTGTTTTCAGAAATAGGCCCTTGTATTGGGATCGTAGACTTAACGAGAGACGACTTTAGCCTGAATGGGATTGCGAAACTTGTCAGCACCCACAAGCAGGTTCGCTGGATAGCCTTTATCCGTGAATCTCAATTGAGTTCAGATACGATCTGCCAGTTTATTGTTAACTTCTGTATAGATTTTTTCACCACTCCAATTCCAGATTCGCGTTTGATGAGCACCATTGGTCACCAGTTAGGTATGTTAAAACTGGAACAAAAAGTATGGCCGCACAATGGTAACGACAACGACCTTGGCTTAGTAGGGCAATCACTTCCAGTTAGACGATTACGCGATCAGATAAAACGTATCGGTCCTACCGATGTCAGTATTATGATTCATGGTGAGGTCGGCGCGGGAAAAGAGTTAGTCGCTAAAGCCATTCACCGTTGCTCGGCAAGGTCACAAAAGCCATTTATCGCTGTTAATTGCCGAGCATTTTCTGACGCTCGTTTTGAAAACGAATTTTTTGGCATGCACGATTCAGAGCGAGCATCCCTTCTAGATCAAGCGTCAGGTGGAACGATTGTTCTCAATGATATTTTCACTTTGCCACCTAAACAACAGCTCAACCTGCTCAAGTTTTACCAAGATGGTCAAATAGAAACCGCAAAAGGCATCAAAGAATTTGACGTTCGTATTTTGGCCGCAGATTCGTCAGATATCGAAAAAGCGTTAGGTGATGGGATGTTCAATGAAGAGCTGTTTCATTGCATCAATGTACTACGTATTAATGTACCAAGTTTAAAAGAACGA
>ASHK01000794.1 GCA_000695745.1 Vibrio madracius
CCTTGAAAGCATTTTGCAGCCCTTATTTAAGGTTCATACATAAAACAAACCTATTGCGAGCGGGTGTATTGCCGGCTCAATGCTCCATACTGGAGCTTGCATACGAAACAATAGAATTTATTCGGAGATAGCCTGATGGGTAAAATCATTGGTATTGACTTAGGTACTACTAACTCTTGTGTTGCTGTTCTAGACGGTGACAAACCACGCGTAATCGAAAATGCTGAAGGTGAGCGTACAACCGCATCGGTTATTGCTTACACGGACGGCGAAACGCTAGTAGGTCAACCAGCTAAACGTCAAGCAGTTACAAACCCTGAGAACACGCTATTTGCTATTAAGCGTCTAATCGGTCGTCGTTTTGAAGACGAAGAAGTACAGCGTGATATCGAAATCATGCCTTACWAAATYGTTAAGGCAGACAACGGTGATGCATGGGTAGAAGCGAAAGGCCAAAAAATGGCGGCTCCTCAAGTATCGGCTGAAGTACTTAAGAAAATGAAGAAAACGGCGGAAGATTTCCTAGGTGAGGAAGTCACCGGTGCAGTTATCACAGTTCCGGCTTACTTTAACGATGCACAGCGTCAAGCAACGAAAGACGCAGGCCGTATTGCAGGTCTAGAAGTGAAACGTATCATCAACGAGCCGACCGCCGCTGCACTCGCGTATGGCCTGGATAAGAAAGGTGGCGATCGCACGGTTGCGGTTTATGACCTTGGTGGTGGTACATTCGATATTTCTATTATTGAAATTGATGAAGTTGAAGGCGAGCAAACCTTTGAAGTTCTAGCAACTAACGGTGACACACACCTTGGTGGTGAGGACTTTGACAACCGTCTGATCAACTATTTAGTCGACGAATTTAAGAAAGAGCAAGGCATTAATCTTAAAAACGATCCACTTGCTATGCAGCGTGTTAAAGAAGCCGCAGAGAAAGCGAAAATTGAGCTTTCTTCTACTTCTCAAACCGATGTGAACCTACCGTACGTAACGGCGGATGCAACGGGTCCAAAACATATGAACGTGAAAGTGACTCGTGCAAAACTTGAGTCTCTTGTAGAAGATCTTGTTATGCGCTCTATTGAGCCACTAAAAACCGCACTTGCGGACGCGATCTAACGGTGGGTGATATTGACGATATCATTCTTGTTGGTGGTCAAACGCGTATGCCTATGGTTCAAGCGAAAGTGGCTGAATTCTTCGGTAAAGAAGCGCGCCGTGACGTGAACCCAGACGAAGCAGTAGCAATGGGTGCTGCAGTTCAAGGTGGTGTACTAGCGGGTGATGTGAAAGATGTACTGCTACTTGATGTGACGCCTTTATCTCTAGGTATCGAAACCATGGGTGGTGTCATGACCAAGCTTGTTGAAAAAAATACAACGATTCCAACAAAAGCGAATCAAGTATTCTCAACGGCAGAAGACAACCAAAGTGCGGTGACTATCCACGTTGTTCAAGGTGAGCGTAAGCAAGCGATGTACAACAAGTCTCTAGGCCAATTCAACCTAGAGGGTATTCAGCCTGCACCTCGTGGTATGCCGCAGATTGAAGTCACGTTCGACATTGATGCCAATGGTATCTTGAATGTCTCTGCTAAAGACAAATCGACAGGCAAAGAGCAGAAGATCACAATCCAAGCGTCTGGTGGTCTAAGCGATGAAGACATCGAGAAAATGGTTCAAGAAGCTGAAGCTAACAAAGAAGCGGACAAGAAGTTCGAAGAGCTAGCAACGGCGCGTAACCAGGCTGACCAAGTGATTCACAGTACTCGTAAGCAAGTGGAAGAAGCGGGAGAAGCACTTCCTGCTGAAGAGAAAGCGAAGATCGAAGTGGCGATTACTGAGCTAGAAGAAGCTCGTAAAGGTGACGACAAAGCAGCGATTGATACGAAAGTACAAGCGTTAATCGCAGCGGCTCAACAGCTAGCAGAAATCGCTCAGCAGAAAGCTCAAGCGGCAAATGGTGAAGCTCAGGCTAAATCCAATGCTGATGACGATGTGGTTGAAGCTGACTTCGAAGAAGTGAAGTAACGCCGCTGACGTAGGATTGCATTCCTGCAATTAAAAGTTGAGTTATGTTCATAAATACATAAACTTATCGGTATTCAGGGCGTACGAGGGAACTCATACGCCCTTTTTTCCGTTTGAGAGAGAAATTGAGTGAGGTTTTAGCATGTCAAAACGAGATTATTACAGCGTGCTAGGTGTCTCCAAGGGAGCCTCAGAGAAAGATATTAAAAAAGCCTACAAAAAGTTGGCGATGAAATATCACCCCGATAAAAATCCCGGAGATGCGACAGCAGAAGCGAATTTCAAAGAAGTAAAAGAAGCTTATGAAATTCTAACGGATAAAGAAAAACGCGGTCAGTATGACAGATTCGGTCATGCGGCATTTGAGAATGGTGGCTTTGGTGGTCACGGTGGTCATAGCGGCCATGGTGGCGGGTTTGAAGACATATTTGGTGATGCCTTCCGTCAACGTGGTGGAGGCTTTGGCGGCGGTAGTTTCGGAGGTGGTGGCTTCGGTTGGTTTGAAGATATCTTCTCCCAAGCTCGTGGTGGACGAGGGCGTCCGCGCGCTCAAAAAGGCCAAGATCATGAGTACACACTGACAGTAGATTTCATTGATGCCGTTCAAGGGCTGAAAAAACAGTCGAATTGCCAATCAATGGTGAACAGAAAAAGATCAATGTAAAGATCCCTGCTGGTATCAAAGATGGCGAAAAGATTCGCTATTCTGGTAAAGGTGGTTTGGGTAGCAACGGTGGGCCTGCGGGTGACTTGTTACTTATTATTGCAACGAGACCACACGCATTTTTGGATCGTGATGGTAACGACCTTATCTGCAACACTAAAGTTGATATGGTAACGGCAGCACTGGGCGGTGAAGTGGAAGTTAATGTGCTAGATAGTCGCTTTAAACTTAAAATCCCTGCGGGTACGCAAACGGGACGCAAGTTCAAGATGACGGGCAAAGGCGTAACAAACCGTAAAGGTGAAACGGGCGATCTATTGGTGAAAATTCAAGTTGAGACACCAACCAATCTGACCGAAGCTCAGCGTGAGTTGTTAGAACAGTTTAGAGCGACGTTGTAATCCTTTTACTGACGTTGGCCGACATTCGCATGTAATACCGTGCCATCAATCAGGAGTCGGTTATCTAACAAGGTAAATGGGTTACGACTATGTAAGCGCCTCACCAACCAGTTGGCAGTTTCTCAACTGGTTGGTGGGGCGCTTGTGTTTTAGCTTGACTGAACATTGAGTCAAACGTCGAATGAAAAATGCAGGCTATTCAGCCGATTCTTTAACGTCAATGGGTGAGTCGTGGTTGGCATTCTCAAGATAAATATCCTTATTTTTTCGGACTTGCCACGATGTAAAATTGGAGAGCAACTTCGCCTTTTGCGGCGTCAACTGGATATCATTAAAGGTCGAAAAGTTGGGGAAATGAAAGAACTCACTATCCATCTTCTCGGCTACTTCTATTGATAGATTTTCATGCCATTGGCTATCACGAGTTAAGTAATACCAAGTGACATCGACTTGATGACCTCCCTCAATATCAAAGCGCTCATTTTCGACGGTGACTAAAGGTTGTTTGGCGATGGCTGCCCCTGAATAGAGAGTACCGTCTTGAGAGTTCTTTTCATGTAAAAGCTCCAGTAATACATGAAAGTCTTTTGATGGAAATACTTGATTATGTTGATACGCTCTCATTTGTGGAGAAATTTGTTCTAATTCATCGTTAGTAAGTTCGTCATAAAGGTGATAGCGTTTTCTGTCGTCTCCCTGAAGTTTTATTAATGGCGTGTAGCCAAAAAGAGCACTCAAGCTTTCATCAACGTAAATTTCACCATCGGTATCTTCAACGAGTTTGTCTGCTGTATTGATGAATGCATAAATATTGCCATATTTCTTGCGAAGTAAGGGGGTAATAGCGATATTCTCTAAATTACCACCATCCGCATATTTATGTTTCTTGGCGGGTAACATTTGCTTGAGTTCACGTTCTCCCCAATATTGGTATTGTGGGATAAGGCTTGATAAAGGTTTTCCTTGACCTCTTAATCGAACGACTAATTTTTCGA
>ASHK01000795.1 GCA_000695745.1 Vibrio madracius
TGTGCCCAGGTACCATCATACTTTTCGCAAGTTTCAGCCCTAGGTTGTCAGATGGTTTCTCGAAATGGTTACCAATTGGGAATAGTAAACCTTTCAACGTCACCCCTGCCAACGTGCTGGGAAGTTACGATACGCTTCGTTTAATGATTTCGCTGCATGATAGAAACAGTGCTGAACCGCATAATGGACATAATCTAGATCGGCTTGTTGACGACCATCGTCTTCATATTTCTTCAGTGCTGCGGAAGCCATAAATAAATAAGCAAGACCATCACCTAAACGAGCGGAAATCATCTCTTTGCGTTTTAGATCACCACCTAATGTCAACATGGCAAAGTCTGCACTCACCGCCAACGCCTTACTTAGACGAGTTAAGTCTTTGTAGTAACGTTTCGTTGGACCACTCATGTGAGCGCCCACGAACGCAGAGCCCGTTAAAGCAGCAGTAAAGGCACCTAACGTGTTCTTAGTGGCATGACCGATATGTTTAAACAGTAACTTATCAAAGTCTTTGGCCGCTTGTTTCTCATCAGGGTTGGCTGCAGCTTCCATCTCTTTCAGTACATATGGGTGACAACGTGTCGCGCCCTGACCAAAGATCATCAAGTTACGAGTCAGAATGTTTGCACCCTCTACCGTAATAGCGACCGGAATACCCAAATAGCTTGATGCAAGGTAGTTCATCGGACCGTCTTGGATAGCACGTCCAGCGTGGATGTCCATCGAGTCGTTGAGAATAGTACGCGCCATCTCTGTCATATGGTATTTAGCAATCGCAGTTACAATCCCTGGTTTCTCACCCATATCCAATGATGTAGTCGTCAAGGTACGCGTTGCTTCTAGTAAATACGTGAGACCGCCGATACGGCCCATTGCCTCTGCGACACCTTCAAACTTACCGATAGACATACCAAATTGCTTACGAACATACGCATAGGCTCCCGTTGTTCGTGTCGTTAGGTGACCAATAGCGGTACCAAGTGCTGGAAGCGAGATACCTCGACCTGCAGACAGACACTCCACCAACATTCTCCAACCACGACCCGCGTATTCTTGACCACCGATCAACCACTCCATCGGGATAAATACATCTTTGCCGCGCGTCGGTCCGTTCATAAACGCCAAATGCAATGGGTCATGACGCTCACCGATCTCAACCCCTTTATGGTCTGCTGGGATCAGTGCACAAGTAATACCGATATCTTCTTTATCACCCATGAGTTTGTCGGGATCGTGTAATTTAAACGCAAGACCTAATACCGTCGCAACGGGTGCAAGCGTGATATAACGCTTGTTCCAATTAAGACGAATACCCAGAACCTCTTTTCCTTCATGTTCGCCATAGCAGACGATTCCTTTATCGGGAATACCACCCGCATCAGAGCCGGCCTCTGGCCCTGTCAGCGCGAAACATGGGATGTCGGTACCGTTGGCCAAGCGCGGCAACCAATAATCTTTCTGCTCTTGAGTTCCGTAGTGCGACAGAAGTTCACCCGGACCTAACGAGTTGGGTACCATCACCGATACCGCAGCACTAATACTGCGCGTGGCTATCTTAGTAACGATGGTTGAGTTTGCTAACGGTGAAAACTCACGACCGCCAAATTGCTTCGAGATGATGAGAGAAAAGAAGCGCTCTTTTCGCAAGTAATCCCACACTTCTTTTGGTAGGTCACGGTCTTCTTTCACTATTTTGTTGTCATCGAGCATTT
>ASHK01000796.1 GCA_000695745.1 Vibrio madracius
TTTAGCAGCAGTGTCTGATGGTGGCAAAATTACTATATTGACAGCAACGTCGGGTGATACTGGTGCGGCAGTCGCTCACGCTTTCTATGGTATGGAAGACATCAATGTCGTGATTCTTTACCCGAAAGGTAAAATCAGCCCACTTCAGGAAAAACTGTTCTGTACGTTAGGCAAAAACATTCACACAGTGGCCATCGATGGTGACTTTGATGCCTGCCAAGCGCTTGTGAAACAGGCATTTGATGATGCAGCATTGCGTGAAGAAATTGGATTAAACTCAGCAAACTCAATCAACATCAGTCGTTTGATGGCGCAGATTTGTTACTACTTTGAAGCCGCGTCTCAACTGAGCAAAGAGCAGCGTGAAAACCTTGTTGTATCGGTTCCAAGCGGTAACTTCGGTAACTTAACCGCGGGCCTGCTTGCAAAAGCGCTTGGGCTGCCAATTAAGCGTTTTATCGCGGCAACCAATGCGAACGATACTGTACCACGCTATCTAGAAACCGGTGAATGGGATCCAAAACCAACGGTGGCAACAACGTCAAATGCGATGGATGTCAGTCAACCAAACAACTGGCCGCGTATCGAAGAACTCTGCCGTCTTAAAGGTTGGGGTTTGGACACGCTAGGCAAAGGCGCAGTCTCGGATGAGCAAAGTGCGGAGTCGGTTCGCGATCTTAATGCTTTAGGTTACTTATGTGAGCCTCATGGTGCGATTGCCTACCGAGTACTTGAAGAGCAATTACAACCGGGTGAAACGGGGTTATTCTTGTGTACAGCGCACCCTGCGAAGTTTAAAGAAGTGGTTGACGATATCTTAGACTCTGATATCGAGTTGCCAGCGCCACTAGCTAAGCATGCGGCAATGGAGCTGTTATCGGAAGACCTAGCTAATGATTTTGACGCATTAAAAGCGGTGTTACGTCGCGTCCAATAGGTCTGAATGATATCAATCACAGCGCCTTGAAATTTAGATGTGGCTCGTTAAGCTCATTTAAGTTTCGGGCGCTTTTTTGTATCTGTTGTTTGCTGACAGCTCAAACAATGAACATTACCAACCACTAGAGGAATACAGAATGACCACAGTTCAAATACAAGATTATTTTGACAAACTTGGCATTCGAGAACAGATCAAGCCAACGGTCGCTGGTATGACATCGCTTCACCGAGCTCAGCACAGAACCCTGCCATTTGAAAACTTAGATGTCTATGTAGGTAAAGCGGTCAAACTCGATATTGAGGCGATCTTTGAAAAGCTGGTACGTAATCATCGTGGCGGCTATTGCTTTGAGGTTAATGGTTTACTGCTTCATGTTATGGACTGTTTGGGTTTCACCGTGAGACCGCTACTGGCAAGGGTACATCTTAGTGGGGAGCCTTCAGGGCGTAGCCATCAAGTGACATTGGCTACAATTGACGACCAGCAGTGGATCGTGGATGCAGGATTTGGGGCGAACACCCCAAGAGCACCATTAAAACTCACAGTACATGGTGAGCAGCAGGTCGACCACCAGTGCTTTCGCTTTATTGAAGATGCGCGTTGGGGCTACTTACTTCAGGTGAAACAGCAAGATTGGGTGAGTCTGTATAGCTTAGATATGACTTATGTGTGTCGAGGCGATATGGCCTATGGCAACCACTTTACCTCGACCAGTCCGGATACTCACTTTACCAGCAGTTTGATAGCGGCAAGACCTATTGAAGGAGGCTTAATTACGCTGCTGGATGACATGCTAAAAATCCGTATGGGCAATGAAGAGGTAAAAGAAGTCGCTTTGACCAAAGAAAATGTAGCCGAGAACTTTAAGCGTCACTTTGATATTCAACTAGACGCTTCACAGCTTAGAGATATCATCAGTAAACTGGGCTGGTGATATTCGATAAGATCATGCGTAGCGTACTTGAGTAATCGCTGGACTTAGGTATGGTTGGCTGCAAACACAGCTGTAAAAATAAAAGGTAAAGGATGTTAGAGAAAGCTCGTTGGGGTATTGCTGGTTTAGGTAAAATAGCTCGTCGATTTGCCATTGATTTAACCCAGCATTCGCAATTCGGCGAATTGGTAGCGGTGGCTGCTCGTGATGAACATAGAGCGTCGCAGTTTGCCGATGAGTTTGAGTGCAGCCGCTCGTATGGTTCCTACCAAGCACTGGCCGATGATGCCGACGTAGATGTGGTCTATGTCGCGACATTGCATCCCTATCACCGAGATTTGGTCGAGCTTTTTCTAAGCGCAGGTAAACATGTCTTGGTAGAGAAACCCGCGTTTACCAAGGTAAAAGATTGGGATGAAATGGCTGCGCTAGCGAAACAACATGGCGTCATCTTAGCGGAAGCCATGAAATCGGTTGTGTTTCCTGCCTATCAGGAATTAAAGCAGTTTATTGCCAACAACAATATCCAGCTCACCTCTGTCCAAGCAGCTTTTGGTAATTGGC
>ASHK01000797.1 GCA_000695745.1 Vibrio madracius
TCGCCTTTTTGGTTCTTGGCTAAATGGCAGGGCTAAAGACGCAGTACAGCTGCATCATAAGGCTGTAAACTGAGACGATTCAGGTCTGAGAAGTCAATATTTGCATTTGACAACAAGGTTGTATATTGAGCTGGTGTCTCGATACCTAAATCGATATCGACACTTTCGTCACTGAAGTTCGCGACAACGAGCAAGGTTTGCTCGCCACGCTGACGAAGGTAGGCAAAGACCTTGTCATGTTCCTCAACCAAAGGAGTAAAATCGCCGTACACCACGGCTTCATATTCACGACGAAGAGCTATGAGTGCCTTGTAGTACTCATAAATTGACTCATCAGAAGCTCTATCAAGCTCGGTATTCACTGCAGTGTAGTTAGGGTTCACCTCAATCCAAGGTTCGCCTGTAGAAAACCCTGCATTGGCTTCATTTGACCATTGCATTGGCGTGCGAGCATTATCACGACTATTTTCAGCCAATGCCGCCATCATCTCTTCATGGCTAACACCCGCTTCGGTTCTCACCTTATAAAAGTTTAACGTTTCAATATCTTTGTATTGCTCAAGATGGTCAAACTTCACATTCGTCATGCCGATCTCTTCGCCTTGATAAATGTAAGGTGTCCCTTTTAAGCAATGTAAGACTGTCGCCAACATTTTTGCCGATTTCACCCTATGTTGTCCGTCATTTCCATATTTTGATACAGCACGTGGCAAATCGTGATTATTCCAAAATAGTGAGTTCCAACCTGTTTCCTTAAGTTCTAGTTGCCACTTGGTTAGAACCTGTTTGAATGCTTTTAGATCTAACGCTGCTGGCTTCCATTTATCACCATTGGTCCAAGTCAACGTAATATGCTCAAACTGGAATACCATCGATAGCTCTTCTCGACCTTCTGCACTATACAGTTTGGCGATCTCTGGTGTTGCGTCCCAGGTCTCTCCTACCGTCAACAGATCTTTATCACCAAATGTGGCATTGTTCATTTGTTTGAGCAGCGGGTGCAAACGAGGTCCATTGCCCGTAATACCGTTATCAATTTCTTTGCCAATTAAGTCAATCACATCTAATCGGAAGCCACCGATCCCTCTCTCTATCCACCAGTTCATCATTGCATGAACTTCATCATGGACTTTTGGGTTTTCCCAATTTAAATCTGGCTGTTTTTTTGAGAACAGGTGCAGGTAATATTGCTGTGTCGGTTCGTGCCATTCCCAAGCACTACCACCAAAAATGGATCCCAAGTCACTTGGCGCACTACCATCAGGCTTGGCATCACGCCAGACATAGTAATCACGATAAGGCGATGTTCTAGACTCACAAGCGCGTTTAAACCACTCGTGCTCATCAGAAGTATGGTTGACAACCAAATCCATAACGATTTTGATGCCTTTTTCTTTGGCCTCAGCCAATAAAGCCTCCATGTCTTCCATCGTGCCGAACTCAGGTGCAATCGCTTGATAGTCTGAGATATCGTAACCATTGTCGTCCATTGGCGACTGATAGACAGGCGATAACCAAATCACATCCACACCCAGTTCGGCCAAATAGTCCAGTTTGGAACGAATACCGTTTAGATCGCCAATACCATCACCATTAGAGTCACAAAAACTACGCGGGTAAATCTGATAGACAACGGAGTTATGCCACCATCTTTTTTCCATGTTCAAATCCTTCAATACACTTACTATATTTCGTCACTCTACGCATTGCTCAGTAGGAAAGAAAAATAGAATATACGTATAATCATATAGATTTTTCATATAACACTTTGGTTTTCACCATGGCTATCAACAAATCACTAAAATACTTCTTGGCCGTTGCTAAGCATGGCAACATCAAACGCGCCTCAGATGAGCTTTTTATTAGTCAACCTTCATTGACTTCAGCGATTAAAAAACTGGAGTCCGAAATGGGTGCACCGTTATTTAATCGACTCTCAAAAGGTGTTGAACTCACCCCATACGGCCATAAGTTTCGAGCCTTTGCACAAGAACAGCAAGAACAATATTTCTCACTCAAGCATCAGTTTAACGACATGCAACAGCGCCAGTTTGGTAAGATAAAAATAGGCACAGGAGAAGTATGGTGGGAGCGATTTGTGCGTCAATCTGTTAAAGATTATCAATCATTAAACCCTGCCAATTCCTTCCATCTAGAGTTTGGCAATAATCTATCACTGTTAAGCCACCTTACACGCGGTGATATAGATTTATTTATAGGTCATGAAGTTTTAGACTTGTCAGAAGATTGCCGTGTCGCATTCCAACCTCTTTTTCAAGACTACGAAGCGATCTACGTGTCTCAACAACACCCGCTGGCGACGACACTAACTGATGTAAAACAGATAGACCAATACCCTTTACTGCGGGTAACACCGAATCACCCAAGACATCAATCTGTCTTATCAAACGGGTTACCGCATGATAGCTCATTAGAAGAGCGGGTCGTTTACGATGTAGATTCGGTGTTAGCAAGTATTGATATGCTCCACATGACTCAAGCTGTTATGCCATACAGTCACAGAGCCGAACAATGGCTAGCGGGTTTAGGTTTAACAGCATGTCACATTGATAAAAACAAAGTAGGAAACATTGGTATTTATACTAAGCTTGGTGAGCACAAGCACAGCGTTCACGAACTCATGTATCTTTTGAAACAGAATGTTGAATCAATAGTCTAGTTTGTTAATTCACTGTCAAGTCACGCAACTGTCATTTTTCTTTCATTAAAGTTTGATGTAATCGCCAAACTTTAATGCCAGAAGAGATAGGAGCTCGGCTTGACCCTCAACAACATCACGTTAAGTGAAACAACACTTACCAACTTAAAATCTGTCGAATATCAATGGATAAGAACGATGTATGTAGAAGGTTATCAAAGGGACGAGATTAATCACTATATTAAAACGTGCTTTGGTGGCGACGATGTGTTTGCTGATCTGTTACAACGCGTCGCACTGGAGCAAGAAAGTCTTTATGTTCTGCTCCAGTACGTAGGATGTGCGCCTTCTAGTCGTGAGCTTACTTAGCAGCATTCACAGCGGTCGGCGAACGCTTAAGAATAACGTCGACCTCCGTCATAGCGTATGGCTTATCAACCTTAGTTCTCAAGTCATCAACGAAACGCTCGTAGCTTTTAAAAGTCATCGACTCACGCTTAGGGTCAACATAAACCGATACCCATGTCTTTCTTCCTAACTTAGAAATAAAGATGTCGACAATCTCGATGTCATAGTCCTTGTGCCAGGCCCTTTAATCCCTGATAGATAGCTTAGTATGTTCAATCGGAGGCATGGCTAACGTTAATTCACGCATACCATTTTTTATCAGCTTAATTGGGTCACTAATAAATGCCAAACTGAATAGCACCACTAAGATCTGGTCGATATAACGCGCCACCCATCCAAATGACGTACCTTGAATCAGCATCACTAGAATCAACGCTACCCCGATCGCTCCCGAAATAATGCCGTTAATAAACCATGCATTTTTTTCGGCTTTTAAAATATCGGAATGAGACTGCTTGTGTCCTAAATGACACACCCAATAAAGAAACGCACACAATGCCACAGCTGGAAAAACGTAAATAGCCATTAAGCCTAATGCCGGTTCACGTCCACCAGCAAGAATAACCGGAATATTACTACCCACCGCAAACGCGATAAGAATAAGTATCGTAATACCTTTGATAACCACAATGAGTGGCTCGAAGGCGAAAAAACCCATTGGGTAGTTACGTGATGTTCCTGATTCCGTTAACTTTGCAATGCGTAGAGAGGCGAAAGACACCACTGCGGACAAGAGGTTAAACGATGCATCAAGCAAGATGGCACTTGAGCCCGAGATCATTGCCATAAGACCGCCCCACAGCGCCAATATACCGGCTCCGACGGCTGAATAGATTAACGCTTTCGATTCCGTGATTTTTGTCATCTGATTCTCCCTTTTTCAGACAAACTCGCTACCTATTTCAGGTTTGTTAAAACTTATAACACACCAAACACACACTGCCTATGAGAACCCGACCCAACTGCTGCTTTTAACAGCAGTAATTGTCAATAATAACAATAGGTAATGTACTGTTGTACGGCTATTCCTATGAGATCATGATTTGATGGTAGAAACACATTGAAAGGCAGAAAAGAAAACGCCCGAGGCAATGCTCGGGCACCGGTTACAAGAAACTGTTATTCGTGATAGTAAGGAATCCTGGTAACAGCCAGCTATACGTAACACCAGCGATCTTATCTGACTTGTCGGCGGCCAAACCAATTGAGTGTCAAACAAGATAAAAAAATGGGTGACCTTACGGTCACCCTTATCGTTATTATCCTTTAACACCACCAGCTGTGAGACCACCCACTAACCAGCGCTGCGCAAGTAAAAATACGATTGTGATAGGTAATGCTGACAATACCGCCGCTGCTGCGAAGTCACCCCATAAGTAGTTCTGAGGATATAGATATTGCTGCATACCAACCGCTAATGTGTATGAGTTTACATCAGAAAGCAGTAGTGATGCTACCGGTACTTCGCCCACAACCCCGATAAACGACAAGATAAAGACTACCGCTAGAATTGGTACAGACAGTGGCAATAGTACCAAGCGGAACGCCTGCCAAGGCGTCGCTCCATCTAATGCTGCAGCTTCTTCTAGCGAATTATCAATCGTTTCAAAGTAGCCTTTAATAGTCCATACGTGGAGTGCGATACCGCCTAAGTAGGAGAAAATTAGACCACCATGCGTGTTCAATCCTAAGAAAGGAATGTACTGACCAAGTTTGTCGAATAACGCATACAATGCAACCAGCGCCAATACCGCAGGGAACATTTGGAAGATCATCATCGCTTTAAGGATGGTGCTCTTGCCAGGG
>ASHK01000798.1 GCA_000695745.1 Vibrio madracius
CCGCGGTGATCACGGCACTGGCTTTTAGCGTGACCGTGTCATCCGTTGCCACTGGACGTCGGCGACCTTCTCATCAGGCTCTCCCAAGGTCATAACACGCGCTATAATGGTGCCGTCTTGGTGGAATTCTTCAGGGTTGGTCAAGAACATAAAGTTCACGCCATCTTCTACCGCTTCGTCATACTCTTCTTTGTACGCAGGCATTTCCGCTTCAGTACGACGATACAGCACCGTAACTTTCTCAACTCCTTTGACTTTAAGCGCGGCACGGCACTGTCCATTGCGGTGTTACCTGCACCCACCACTACGACATGGTCGCCTAGGGCCAACGCTTCGCCATCGTTGTAACGACGTAAGAAATCTAGAGACTTGTAGATGTTGTTATTGTCGCCCGCTAATTGGATCGGGTTACCCTTATCGGCACCAATACCTAGACAGATGTATTGATAACCCTGCTCTTTAAGTTGGTCGATCGTAATATCCGGATTCGCGCCATACTCAAATTCGACCCCGTGCGCTTCAACGAATTCGATATCGTGTCTGATCGCCTTCTCTGGGATTCGGAACTGAGGAATAATGTGTTTCACCACACCACCTGCGCTCTTTTCTTTCTCGAAGATTTTCACCGGATGACCAGCACGAGCGATAAAGTACGCCGCTGATAGACCTGCTGGACCGGCACCAATAACAGCGACAGGCTGCTTGGTTGTATCCAGATTTGGATGATGCCATTTCGACTGATAACCATCCCAACCTTTATCTAACGCAATTTTCTTCATTTCACGAATGTTCAATGCACCTTCGTAATCGCGACGCGTACAGTTGTATTGGCATTGGTGATCGCAAATATGACCTGTGATAGAAGGTAATGCGTTGCGCGCGTAAATCACTTCCAGTGCTTCGGTGTACTTTTGTTGTCCCATTAAACGTAAGTATTCAGGGATGTCTTGACTGATCGGACACGCCGTGACACAAGGTGCGACATAACAATCTGTTAATGGCACTGGCTGTTCGACGGTAATTTCTTCAGGACCACGCCACTCTTTTTGCGTGTACTCTGCGCACAAAGATTTTTCAGCCAGTTTTTCCAAGCGCTCTAGGTTAACGCCGCGCATTGCCCAATCGGTACTGGCTTCAAGCTCTTTCGCACAATCTGCTAAACGCAAGTAGCCACCAGGTTTAAGCAGGTCTGTCGCCATCGTGATTGGTCGAATACCTGTTTCAAAGATCTCTCTAATGTTGAACTTGCTCGCACCACCTGAATAAGAAATAGGTAGTGTGCCATTAAATTCGCGGGATAGTTCCAAAGCCACATTGATAGATAGAGGGAACAGAGCGCGGCCAGACATGTACATTTCTTTGTCTGGTAAACGTCCTTTGTTATTTAGTGTGCCTAGCGTGTTAGTGAGTTTGACACCAAAGCCGATGTTTTTCTCTTTGCCCAGTTTCACTAAGCGATGCAACATGGCTTTCGCGTCTTGCATTTGCAAGTCATGGGAGAACGCTTCTTTACTTAGTGACACATAATCAAAACCCGTTTGGTCAAGAATACCGCGCACGCGATCATAGCCAAGTAGTGTTGGGTTCAGCTTAACAAACGTATTAATCCCTTTATCTTCGAGCATATATCGGCATATCGCTTCGATTTCATTCGGCGGGCAACCGTGCATGGTTGAGAGCGTCACCCCTTCGGTTAGACTCACTGGAATATCATCCACCATTTCGAATAACTGCTGAAGTTCTGCTTCTGATGTTCTGCTATTCAACAGTTTATTATTAGCAATAAAGTCTTTTAGCTCTGTTGAATATTGTGCAAATTTTGGATGCTTAGAAGAATCGAGCATATTATCAATATACTCTTGCATTGGCTCGGTCAAAATACCATCAAGATCATAGCCAACACTCATATTAAAAATAAACGATTTCGCTTGCTTCGCCGCTTTACTATCAAATACTGACTCTAGTAGATGCAGCGCAAACCAGGCTTTCAAATATTCATCGTAAGCTTTATGTAACGTAAACTCAGTTGACCATTCGGTATTAAAACACTCATCTTCTGCGTCGATACATGGCTTAGCAATTTCAAGACGGTCTAACTTTTGAACCGTCTTAAGCTCCATGAAACGACCACCGGCAAGCCATGATGTAACGATGTTCTGAGCTAATTGAGTATGTGGGCCAGCCGCTGGTCCAACAGGGTTTCGCAGTTTTCACCCCATACTGAGAGGTGTTGGTTAGTCTGTTTTTTATAGAACTGCTTTTCTGGGATACCGAAAATCGATTTGCTTTGATGATACTCACCAAACATGCGTTCAAGCAGCTCAGTGAATGGAATTGGGCGCATGATATCTCCCATGGTAACACTCCTTTATTAATTCGTTTGTACTTCTGTGTAAATGAATTAATGAGATAAGAGCAATCACTAAGCCAAGGTTGTCTAAATACTTAA
>ASHK01000799.1 GCA_000695745.1 Vibrio madracius
CCGACTTTATGATCGCGTTAATGGCTCTGTTCCTCGTGTTATGGGTAATGCAAGTGGTCGACAAAGAAGAGCGTAAAGCGATTGTTGCCCACCTACAAATGGCCAGTGTGTTTGATAAGAGCACTGGTAGTCTTTTCGATACTTCACAAAGTATCTCCCCTATTGATCTTGCCTCCGACTCGTCGGTGACTAGCCGTCATGATTCCGTGCATACCGTGACTTCTTTTTTCCAAGGTGATCGCGACGGACCTGAATCTGACTCACTGATCAATGGCACCTTTGATACCCAAGAGCGTTTAGAAGCTTGGCAAAAGTGGTCAATGAGATGATGCGCCAGATTAATGCAGAAGGAAACGTGGATGTCACGGTCACCCCACAAGGCTTAAGAATCGTGCTGCAAGACGACTACAAACAGAATATGTTTCGACGAGGTGGGTCCGCACTGACCCCTTTCTTTGAAGATCTGTTATTGGCGTTAGCCCCAGTTTTCCAACGCGTCGAAAATCCGATGATCATCAGTGGACACACCGATGCTACTCAATATCGTCAAGCGTTTGGTAGTTCTTCCAACTGGGAACTCTCCTCATCGCGAGCGAACAGCGCCAGACAGACCTTAGTCGCTGGCGGTATGCCAGAGCAGAGAGTCCTTCAGGTCACTGGAATGTCTGACCGAGCATTACTCAATAAGCAGGAGCCTAAATCAAGTGAGAACCGTCGGATTGAACTGTTTATCTTAACCACACCTGCGGCCGAAGTGATCAGCACCTTATTTGGCGAGCAACCGAATAACGAACTCGATAAGGCACGTGAGAAAGCGCAGTTTAATCAACCTGTGTTCCGAACTGATACCATTCGCTTTGAGTCGGAAGGCACCTCTTCCGCTTTGCCACAAGCACTTTAGCTTGCGCGCTTAATCAGGTGTTCTATGCTTAGATAGAACACCTAAATATGCTAATAATTTCTTATTGATTTCATCGAAGTAGAGCGTGTTATGCGTCAAACTCATCCTCACATTGCAGACAGCAAACCTGACCCGCTTCAAAAAGCATTTTTGTGGCTGATCATTATTGATTATGCGTTGCTGGCGCTGTTTTTAAGTCAGTTGTCTACGCTGTCTTTAAAAGGAGGAACGGGGATCAGCTTACTACTGGTCGTCTATAATGGGCTACTGACCTTTCTCTGCTTTCGTCGCACCAATAAACGCGATGCTTATATCATCTACCCCACCTTGTCCGCCACATTGCTGGCCTTTATATGCTTTCTGTATTTTTTCTTTCTGGTGTGACTTAAACCCTATTTAGTAAGTCATTTACCTCAGGTGCCATACCTCAAAAAAACGTTCGTCATTCCCTTGAAAAAGGGAATC
>ASHK01000800.1 GCA_000695745.1 Vibrio madracius
ACTTGTTGCAATTTCACCCACTGAGTCATGGTGCGACTCGCCAAATTACGGACTTCATCTGCCACTACCGCAAATCCACGCCCCTGCTCTCCTGCTCGCGCTGCTTCTATAGCTGCATTCAGAGCAAGAAGATTGGTTTGCTCTGAAATTCCTTCTATCACGGCGAGGATCTCTGTGATATTGGTGTTGTTTCTCGCTAGCTCTTCTACCACAGGTACGGTGGCTTTCATTTGCTCAACAAGACGAACCATCTCGCTGGCGGACAACTCAACCACCTCTTGCCCTTGACTTGCTGACTCATTGGCCGACTCCGCCGCTTGCACTGCAACCTCAGCATTTTGCACCACAAGCGACGCCGTTTGTGTCATTTCTTCTGAAGCAGTAGCAACCAGATCCACCTCTCTAAATTGCGCCTCACTGCTCTCACGTGTTGCCACTGCCGTAGCGTTGGCGCTCTCAGCCGTTCCTGCGATACGTTCGGTGGTTATCGCTACCTGCTGAATAGTGGTTTGCAACTTCGTTAAAAACGCATTGAATTGCTGAGCAAGTTGACCAATTTCATCACCAGACTTAACCTCTAACCGCTGGGTAAGATCGCCTTCTCCACTCGCAATGTCCTCTAAGCGCAGGACAACCTCTTTTATTGGCTTCACCAAACGCAATGACATTAACGCGATAATAATCAGCCCGATTATGACAAAGCCAGCACCGACCAAAACTTCAAATATAATGCCCTCTTCTAATTGCTTAGAGATGATGCTATTTAGTTCAATAGCATCACTTAAGACACTGCTGCGTGGCATATCAAAAAATACGCCCCATGTTTGGTTAGCGATAGTGATAGGGTTAAATACGGTTAACCATTGACCATCGTCACTCCAACGTGCGCTGGCTTCTTCACCAAACATCAGGTCGGTAATTTGTTCAGTTGATAAAACAGCACTTTGATATGGAGAGCCGGCTTTCACGCCAGGATCATCGCTAGCAATGACGCTTTCATCTAAGCTAATGATGTTCACGTGCCCACTGCCGTTAAAGAGGCTAGCATCGGATTCACTGACCGTGTTAGCCAGTTCTGTCAGCTTCAGATCGATACCAAGAAAACCAATTAACATATTGTCTACGACAATAGGAATGGAAAGCGAAGACGTTAGGTGTTGTTGTTCACCAATAGTAGTGAGCCGTGGCGTGCTGACGCAAGACGCTTCGGTAGCAAGAGGACAATAAAATCGCTCCCCGTCTTCCAAAGCATCGAGCCTGCGTTTGCTCAAAACATGGCGAACCGCATTTTCACCTGTCTCAGTGATTTGCCAGTAAGTTGCAAACTGGCCGATCTCATTGGAACCTACATAATCGGCCCCCTCATAGTTTGCATCTTCACCGTCAAGCATATTAGGTTTGAAAACCAAATAAGCACCTTGAATCGAAGGGAACTCAATCACCGCCTGACGAATCATTTCATCCAGTGCAGTACGAAGATCTTCGCTGGGAACAAAATTCTCTTCGGCATTAAATTTCTGGAATTTGGCATTCGCAATCAGCATTTCGGCCCGGTAGATTGCTTCGTTAAAATAGTCTTTAACTTCACGAGCATTAATATCGGCACGAGCTTCTAGAAGTGCTTGTGACTTTTCGACAACCGATTCAGAGCTAAGGGTTTGAATTGCTTTTTGGCTGTTGATGGCATTGTAGAGAGAAAAGCCAATCAAAGCTAAAGAGGTAAACAGCAAGCAGCAGCCTGCTAACACCGTGATTTTCCACTGCACGGAGAGAGTTCGCATAGTACATCCTTTTTGCAAACGTGAGCCAATATCTATTTTTATCGACGTCTATTCGATTTTATTTAGCGATTTATTACATCACTTTTACATCTGCACCTCAACTGAAGCGTTGTGTGTTCTAGATGCTCAATGCTAGTATTTTGACCCTGATATAAAAATCACAGGATTAGTGAGAAATGAAAGTCATCAGTTTTAATATCAACGGCCTGCGCGCGCGCCTTCATCAGCTTCAAGCATTGATTGATAAGCACCAACCAGATGTCATTGGGTTGCAGGAAATCAAGGTTCATGACGAGGCTTTTCCCGTCGAAGCCGTCGAAGCGATGGGCTATAACGTCTATTTTCACGGCCAGAAAGCGCACTACGGTGTCGCAATGCTTTGTAAGCAAGAGCTATCTCGATTCAAAAA
>ASHK01000801.1 GCA_000695745.1 Vibrio madracius
TCGGCAAGTTATCCGCTCAACACCTGCACATTGGAAGGGATAAACAACAAAATAAAGTTAATCAAGCGAATGGGGTATGGATATCGAGATACAGACTACTTCTTCTTGAAGATAAAAGCGTTTCCCGGAAGCCGACGATGAACCTTTTTTATTTTCATCGGAATTTGTCTAGAAGCAACAAACCAAATTGTACCTTGGCTGTGTCTTGGTTTTCGCGCGCTTCTCGTTGCACACTCAATGGTGAAGATGGTTATATTTGACATAAAGTCTATTAATTACAGTGGGTTAATTAATTTGTGTCTTTCGCACAATACGACCTCACTATTGAATATCTTTTTTTCAATCGCTGACTTAAAAACTATACAGTTTTTCTCTAAAGTCTGCTAATTTGTGCTGACAAAATGAGAGCGATCAAAATCTTGATACCACGATTGAGATACATTGCTGCTCAGAATAATTTAATAATCGCTTGGACTGAACAATGAAACATCAACATTTCTTACCTATGCAGAACGTAATCCAAGATTATGCTTGGGGTAGCGTGACTTCTATTAATACTCTGTTTGGTATTGCCAACCCTGACAACAAACCACAAGCTGAAATTTGGATGGGCGCACATCCTGGTGGCTGCTCTGAAGTGGTCACTGCCGATGAGACTTTACGTCTTGATCAATTTGTTGCGAATAATCAAACGGCGGTTCTAAGCGAAGCCATCAGTAAAAAATTTGGTGAACTGCCTTATTTGTTTAAAGTGCTGGCTGCAGCGAGTGCTCTGTCTATTCAGGTTCATCCGAGTAAAGCTCAAGCTGAAGAGGGTTTCGCCAAGGAAGAAGCTGCGGGTATCGCGCGTAACGCGGCAAACCGTAACTATAAAGATCCAAACCATAAACCAGAGTTGGTCTACGCACTGACGCGTTACCAAGCAATGAATGGTTTCCGTGGTTATGAAGAGATCTTAACTAACTTCGAACAGCTTGATATCGAAGAGCTAACACCTCTTGTTGACGCGTATAAAATGTCACTAAACGCGCAAGGTCTAGAGGCGCTGTTTGTAAGCATGCTGCAGCTAGAAGGTCAGACAAAAGATGTGGCATTAGATAAGTTGCTCGCTTTTTCTAAGACCAAGCAAGGCGATGAGACGTTTGAGCTCATCTTATGGCTGAAAGATCTTTACCCTGGTGATATCGGCCTTTTCTCACCATTATTCTTGAACGTCCTTACGCTTGAGCCGGGTGAAGCTATGTTCCTACATGCTTGTACTCCACACGCCTACTGCCGTGGTACTGGGCTTGAAATTATGGCGAGTTCAGACAATGTGCTTCGCGCAGGTCTAACACCAAAGCATATTGATGTTGAAGAGTTGGCCTCTTGCACTATTTTCGAACCTAAGCTGCGTGATGAGCTGTTAACTCAACCTGAATTGGATAACGGCGCAGAGCACTATCCGATCCCGGTAGACGATTTCAAATTTAGCGTTTACGTAAATCAGCAAGATCGATTTATTAATGTCACAACACCAGAAATTCTATTGCCATTAGATGAGCCAATTGTATTGACGCATCTAGACGGCGAAACCATGACGGTGGAGCGTGGCGATTCAGTGTTTATTCCAGCTTCAGCGGGCAACTACAGCGTGACTTGTGCTGGTAAATTCGCACGAGCTTATTGCTAGCGGAATATTCTGCCAGTTGGCCAGTAATCATTCTTATAAAGGGAGATCGTGAAAGATCTCCCTTTTTTTGTGCATCTTGCCTATTACTTGTTCAGCATAGATTGCATTTTGGTGGTAGATAATTAGTATGTAATGAAAGGATATGTAAAAAGTTAAGCAGTAGGTACTATAAAATGGAATTTAGAGTAGCAGAATATGCTGATTACCAAAGAGTGGCAGAACTTCATGCGATTAGCTGGCAAAGAGCCTATAAAGGCATCATGCGTCAGTCTTATTTAGACGAATCGGTTCTTGAAGACAAATTACTGGTTTGGCAAACCCGACTATTAAACCCTCCTTTTAGCCAACATGTCATTATTGCTGAACATCAAGGCGAATTAGCCGGTTTTATCTGTTTGTTTGGTAATCATAACGTCGATTTTGGCACCATCATTGATAATCTTCACGTCAGAGCGAGTGCACAAGGTAAAGGTGTGGCAAAGAAACTGATTGCATTGGCGATGGAATGGCTAGTAAGTACTATCCAGATAATGGTGTTTTTCTGGAAGTCCTAGCAGACAATACGAACGCTATTAAGTTTTACGAATCCATCGGTGCGAAAAAAGCACTGAAGCAGCGCGGCGAATCGCCATGTGGACGTCATGTTGATGAGTATATCTATACATGGAAGAGCCAGAAGTTTTGATAGAGCAGTGTGTCGAGTCAGTTTAGTATTCTTTCCCAACAACAGATTACAAAAAACGCCTAACATCGAGTATGTTAGGCGTTTTTTTGTTTCGTGTGAGGAATTACTTAATGTACTCCAAGAGCGCACTCTCATTAGGTAATGCAGTCATAGCGCCTTTTTGTGTGGTCGCCAATGCTCCACAACCATTAGCCCAACGCACTGCGTCGCGAATGGTTTCGTCATTTACCCAACTTTCTGTTTTCGATAAGCGTGTAAGCAGACCACCCACAAAGGCATCCCCGGCGCCCGTTGTATCAACAGGTTGCACAGGAGTGCCTGCGATCAGTTCTTGCTGTGCACCGCGAATGACCAGCGCACCTTTCGCTCCTTGCGTGATCAACACTAACGTATTGTTAAAAGGCGCCAGTGCTTCAATACCAGACTTTTAACGTTTTGGTATCGGTGAGGAACATCAGTTCATCGTCTGAAAATTTCACTACGTCGGCTAACATAATGGCTTCGCGACATACTGGTTTGATCAAGCTTTGATCGCCCCAGACTTCATCACGAAGATTAGGGTCGAAGCTAACAAACCCCCCAGCAGCCTTAATTTGCTTCATGGCTTCAATGGTTGAACTGCGACTCGGTTCGTTGGCAAGCGCGATAGAGCACACATGTAGCCACTCACCTTTATCGAAAGCCGGAATATCACTTTTCTGCATAAACTGGTCGGCACTAGGCTTAACCATAAAAGTAAAGCTGCGCTCCCCGCTGTCATCTAAGTCGACAATAACGGTAGATGTACGTTGTTCTTCATCAAGCAGCATATAGTCGGTATTGACGTTTTCGTCGCTCAAGGTTTGTTTCATAAAGCGACCTAGCGGTCTTGTCCGACGCGGCCAAAGAATCCGGTGTTGCCTCCGAGGCGTGCGATGGCCACTGCGACGTTTGCGGGTGCGCCTCCTGGGCATTTCAAATAGGTTGTTGCTGTATCTGGTATTAAGTCTACAACAGCGTCTCCGGTTACCCACACTTTGCTCATTAGAAAAATCCTGTATTAATTAAGTTGTTTTTAGTTTACTAAATCGATTTAGCAAAGAAAATGTGTTTTAATAATCCGCGAATGGATTGAAAATAGATTTGTGATCTCAAACACGATCTTTTAGGCCAATAAGATCAAATTGACTGAGCGGATGAGTAGAAAGGAATGAGCAAAAAACTAAAACTTGCAGATATCGCACAACTTGCTGGTGTGTCGAAATCCACAGTGAGCTTTGTCTTGAATGGACATGCAGAAAAGCATCGAATCACGAAAGAGACTGTGGAGAGAGTATTGCATGTTGTGCAAGAGAATAACTATTCGCCCAGCGTTTATGCACGAGCGCTAAAATCGAAAAAGAGTTCTACGTTTGGACTTGTGATTCCCGATCTACTCAACCTTGGTTTTGCGTCTATTGCCAAAGAATTAGAGCGCCTTTGCTTAGTATCAGGCTATCAGTTATTGCTGGCTTCAACCGATGATGATCCAGAAACAGAAATGCGCGCAGTCGACAATCTGATCTCACGTCAAGTCGATGGCATTATGATTGCTTCTTGTCTCACCAGTGATGCTTTCTATCGCGGATTACCTGACGATCTTCCGCTTGTTTTCTTTGACCGTTCGTTCGAATCTTTAGATTTTAATATGGTGACCACTGACGCTTACGATGCAACGAGATTGTTATTAACGAAACATACGAAAAACGTGGCAGAGTGTGTTTTTATTGGTGGACAATTAGAACTTTCACCAAGTAAAGAACGCTATCAAGGTTATGTAGATGCGTTAGCTACAAACCAAATTCCGTTGAATCAGAACTTAGTGTTCAATGGTGATTATCAGCCTTCAAGTGGTTACGACATGATGGCTGCGTGTGTTGATGAACTTGGTCGATTGCCACACTGTTTATTTACGGCCTCTTATTCATTATTAGAAGGGGTACTGCGCTATCTTAATGAACACGACCTATTTGCCACCGCAATCAACGAACGAATGCGAATTGCGACGTTTGATAATTATGCCATATTAGATTGCTTGCCATTGCAGATAGACTCAATAGAGCAAAATTGCGTCGAATTAGCGTCAGAGATCTTTGACTGTTTACAAAAGACCTTGTCTAATTCTCAATATCAAAGCAAGATTAGCGTCAAAGCGTCCCTTCATCAGCGGAGTCACTAACTGGATATGGAATCAAAATCTCTACAGCCTTTATATATTCAAGTGGCCGATACGCTAAAACAACGTATCGACGAAGGGCTATACCCGCAAGGCTCGAAATTGCCTTCCGAAAGCCAATTGGTAGAGAGTTTGGGTGTCAGCCGCGTTACAGTGAGAAAAGCACTAGGTCAACTTGCAGATATTGGCTATACCACTTCCGAAAAAGGTAAGGGAACCTTTGTCGCTCATCAAAAACTCAAACATGACTTTTTGGGCATGGCTGGCTTTGCTCAAGAATTGCAAGGGGCTGGCCTTGAAGCTCATAATCAAGTGATTCATTTTGAAAAAATGAAGGCCGATAAATCACTCGCTTCCAAGTTATCCATCGTGGAGGGCGATGACGTCTATCATTGTGGTCGGCTACGCGTGGTGAATCAACAGGTCGTGTCGTACGAAGATTTCTATATACCCTGGGCGTTATTACCGGATTTGGATGCGCAGTCTCTCTTTGGCTCTAAGTTTGCTTATCTTAAGCAACACGATATAGAGATGGTGAAAACACAACAAAAGATAAAGCCAGCGTTGCCAAGCCCATTCATTCAAGAGCAGTTATTAGTGGATGCATTGGAGCCAATTTTAATCAATGAATCCATCAATTTTCGAACGAATCCCAGCCATACGAATACTCCATTGTCTATTACAAATCGAGTGTCTATGACTTTGAGATAACGGCACGATTATAATAGCTGCATCAATGAGTAATGAAACCACCTTCAACAAGGTGTTTTTTTGTTTCTGAGCTAACTATTATTGAATGTGATGATAAGCACGTTTCTAAAAGTCAAAAGCATAAATAGATTCAACATGTATCAATCCTGTATTACATTAATACATGTTGAATACAGGTTGTTATCTTGTGCTCTTGGGAGAGAACGAAAAAATGGCAAGAAATGCTCAAATCGTTGCAACAGAAGTCATGGCGCTGCTTGGTGGTGAAACCAATATCGAGCAACTGACCCATTGTGCAACGCGATTACGAGTCGTAACAAAAGACGATTCCAAAGTCGATGCGGAAAAGCTAGGTGAAACAGAAGGCGTCCATGGCTACTTCTTTAAAAATGGCCAACATCAAGTCATTCTAGGGACAGGCTTTGTTGGTAAGGTGTTTGCGGTGTTAACGGGCAATGGTGATGTTGAAACCAGTGCGGCACCAAAAAAGAGCAAGCGGGGAGTACTTTTCAACGGGTGACTCGGACGTTTTCAGATATTTTTGTCGCCATCATTCCTGCACTGGTCGCGACAGGTCTATTAATGGGACTGCGTGGATTGATCGTGAATGGCTTTGGGGTAGAGCTGTCACCTCAACTGACGACTTTGTCTCAAGTGCTGACCGACACCGCTTTTATCTTTATTCCGGTTCTAGTGACATGGTCGGCAATGAGAGTATTTGGGGGTAATCCTGTACTAGGTATTGTGCTTGGATTAATGTTGGTTGCCCCTCAATTAGCAAGCAAATGGGATGTCGCATTTGGTAATGCTGAAGCATTGATGATTCCTTTCTTTGGGCTGAATATTGCCGTCACTGGTTTGCAAAGTTCGATCTTACCTGCTGTGTTTATGGGGTGGTTTGCTGCAACAGTCGAGAAAACCTCGCGTAAATATGTACCCGAAGTATTGGACCTTATCCTTACACCATTCATCACGTTATTAGTGTCATTAATTGCCGGATTGGTTTTTGTCGGTCCACTCCTGCTAGGGTTTGAAAAGCTTATTACCGATGTTGTGGTGTACTTCTTACAGATCCCATATGGGATAGGCGGTTTGATTTACGGTGGCGCGATTCAATTTATGGCGGTCACCGGTATGCATCACACTATTGTGCCTATTACCATTGCGATGGTGACTGAAACAGGCTTTGACTATATCAACCCACTCGGCACTGCTGCGATCGCTGGTCAATTTGGTGCAGCAATAGCTGTGATGACGATGCAAACCAGTAAAGTGAAAAAGTCGGGTATGTTTGGAGCCGCATTGCCAGCGCTGTTCGGCATTACCGAACCTGCCATGTTCGCCGTGACCTTGCCTCGCGTCAAGCCTTTCCTTTATGGATGCATTGGCGGTGCGGTTGGTGGCTGTCTTGGTGCCATCGCAGGCATTGGTTCGGCAGGTACAGGTGCGACGATGCTTCCTGGAATGTTGCTGTACCTCGGCGGTGGTCTTGGAATGTATATCGTCGTCATGTTGGTGGCAGCTTTGGTGGCATTTATCATGACGAAGTTGTTCTACAAAGAACCTCAATAACCCATTTCTTGTTTATCCCTTCATGGACGCGACTAGGTGACATGAAGGGATTTTTCGTTTTAAAGCTACAGAGAGTCGTTATGGATTTTTCTAATCGTCAAAACCGTTTTGTTCGGCTAGACGAAGTGTCGGTTGAATATTTGGAACATATTGAGTCATTGGCGAAAAATGACCCTTATTATCCGAGCTACCATATAGCGCCTAAACATGGGCTGGTTAATGACCCTAATGGGCTCAGTTACTTTAATGGCGAACATCATATCTTCTATCAATGGTTTCCATTAGGGCCGGTACATGGACTTAAGCATTGGTACCATGTGTCTACTAAGGATTTTGTGCACTTTAGAGATAGGGGAGTCGCACTGTATCCCGACCAAAGTT
>ASHK01000802.1 GCA_000695745.1 Vibrio madracius
TGAGATAGTCGCAAGACATGAGATCTTAAGGAGTGTGATTGAGCAAGATGATAACGCCGAGTTAGCCACACAAGTGGTGTGTGATAAAGCACTGACTATCGATGAAATCATCGTGCCTGACATCGCCAGTTTGCACTCAATGATTTCACAAGACAAAGCACGACCTTTTGACCTCACTCATGACTATCCGATAAGAGTGAAGCTTTACGTGCTCAATCCATCTAAAGAACAACACTGTCAGCCTGAGCAAGCCCAGCTGCGCGTTCTACTTATCAACATGCATCATATTGCAACCGATGGTTGGAGTATGGATATTTTCCATCGCGAGCTTTCAGAACTTTATCAAGCCTACAGCACGGAACGTCCAGCCGATCTGGCCTTATTGCCAATTCAATATAAAGACTTTGCCCAGTGGCAACGTCGCTATGTACAAGGTGATGTTTTAGCGCAGCAACTTGAATATTGGAAGACAAAGCTCACTGGCTTCTCAACGCTAGAGTTGCCGACTGACTATCAAAGACCGATTCAAGTGGACTACAAAGGAGATCACCAAAAATTCGCGCTGAATCAAGAAATGAGTCAAGCTATCAGAAGATTAGCGAATGAAAAACAGACGACGGTACACACCGTATTGCTTACGGCCTGCTCAGTATTGCTCAGCAAACTTGCGAATCAGAACGACGTCATAACAGGATCGCCGATTGCCAATAGGCATTATTCGCAAACAAAAGATCTGATTGGGTTGTTCATCAACACCCAAGTAAACCGAGTCACCATCGAACCACATCAGACGTTTGAGCAACTCATTGAACATGTTCATCAAGATCAAATCGATGGCCAGCAATATCAAGATGTTCCGTTTGAAAAACTGGTCGAAGAACTAAATATTGAGCGAGACCTAAGTCGACATCCTATCTTTCAGGTCATGTTCGGGGTTCAAAATTTCGGGCTCGGCGACGAAAACAAAGACGACGCCAATTCCCCGTTATTACCTTATCAAGATCAAGACCATAGTGAGGAAATCGCTCGCTTCGATTTAGCGTTATTTATCAACGATGGTGGCGATGAGATTCAAGGGCATGTGTCGTATAAAACCAGCCTATTCAGCGCAACTACTATCTCAAGCTACATCGAGTATTTTGTCGAGCTATTAACAAACCTTATTCATTCTCCTGGGCGAGAAGTACAGTCATTGTCACTACTGAGTCATGCTCAACGTGACACTATTTTACTAGATTGGAATCATTCCGAGTTCAGCTACCCTAGCCAGTCTACGATTGCTGAATTGTTCCAACGTCAAGTTGAACTCAACCCTAATGAAGTCGCACTGGTGTATCGTGAGTCACAACTGACGTATCGTGAGCTCAACAGCAGAGCCAATGCCTTAGCCAATGTTTTGCGTCAGAGTTACAAACAACGTACAGGGACCGACATCCAACCAGGAACGCTCATCCCCTTATGCTTTGACCGCGGTTTAGAAATGGTCATTGCCATACTTGCGGTCTTTAAATCTGGCGGGGCTTATGTACCTATTGACCCTCACTACCCGAAAGAACGCATCGATTACATACTCAACGATATTAGTGCCAAATTGATTGTTGCTAATCGCCGCTTTGTACAAAGTAATCAAAGTCATCCCTCACCGGACTTACCGCAGAAATCCGGTGTAGATGCACCTCTTGTTTTTTGACGATTTTGCCATAGCGGCGGATCTCGATGAGTCTTGCTACCAAGACCCAATCTTGTCCAATCCACCGCCCTTCTCGGCAGCCAATGATCTTGCTTATGTCATTTACACGTCGGGAACCACAGGCAATCCAAAAGGCGTGATGGTTAGCCATCGTTCACTCGCCTATTACACGCATGTTTTCATTAAGACCGTCGAGGTCGATACCATCAACTCAGCATTTCTATTGAACTACTGTTTTGATGCATCCTTACCGACTATCTTCTCTGGTTTGCTGACTTCAGGAAGAACAACCATACTCGATAACCTCAATGAGTTTACTTCACAGGATTTTGTCGCTTACCTAAAATCACAAAACATCAATACGTTACGACTCACTCCATCCATGTTGATGTCCTGTAAAGATGAGCTCGTCACTTATGATCAACCACTGAGTTTGGTGTTAGGTGGAGAGCCTATTCACTGCGATGCGGTGAATCAAATGCTCGCTAACGACAACGTAAAACTGTTCAACCAATATGGTCCGACTGAATGTACCGTCGGAAGTACCGTGAAGCCCATTAGCACTGCCATTGCTATACAAAATATTGGTCAGCCCTATCCAGGGAAACGCGTTTACATTCTTGACCAATCTCAACAGCTTTGTCCTATTGGCCAAGTTGGTGAGCTGTATATTGGAGGAGAAGGACTCGCTGAAGGCTATTTAAATCGCGCAGAGCTGAATCAACAGCGCTTTATTGACAACCCATTCAGCTCTGATGGGGACAAACAGCATGGTTTTACTCGACTGTACAAAACAGGCGACCTTGCACGCTGGCAACCAAACGGTGATATCGAGTATTTTGGCCGCAATGACGATCAAGTTAAGCTACGCGGTTACCGAATCGAGCTTGGGGAGATTGAACATGCCATTGTCGATATCGATGGTGTTAAAGAGGCGTGCGTATTGCTGCAAAAACAACAAACCGGCTCTCAACAGCGCCAATACTTAATTGGTTACTATCGACTTGAAGAGCATGCTCAGCTAACTGAAACCATGATTTCTGAACAATT
>ASHK01000803.1 GCA_000695745.1 Vibrio madracius
CTGCATGTCCGCCACCAACAACGATGACGTCAAATGTTTCGTGATAAAGCATGAACCGACCTCAGTATTCAATCGATAAATTTAGACAAACCAAAAGGAGCGGTATTCTACCGCTTTTCTTGAAGTGAGAAAAACGGTTTTCACATTTTTTGGATCCAAGAAATAGATAGTATAAAGATAAGATCTATATATATGATCTTTTATTAGATCTATTATTAGGATCCTCGATCTCTGTGGATAACTCAAAAATGATCAACAAATCCATAGATCTTTTAATGATCGCTTGTTGTGATCTAGCGTTGATCTGATTCTGTATTAGTTGGGATCAAAATGCATGGTTATACACAGGCGTTTGAGGGGGATTAAGTTGTTCTTTGGATAAATATAGGTTTTTCACCGGAAAGTTCATGTTTTATCCACAGTCTGGTTGGGTGATTATTGTACAGCATGAACTGATTGAAGTTGAAAAGTTACGCACAGGCATAAAAAAAGCGGCTAAAGCCGCTTATGGTCAGGGTTACTTCTAATTAAACTTGCTCATATGCTCGTTAAGCCAAACTTCTGCGGCGTCTTCAGGTACAGGATCGTTTAATACATCGATTTCAAGGCAGTCGGTTAACGGAGTGGCACCTATGCTTTCCAATAGCTCATAAGCATGTTTTCCAGCTGCGCAAAATGTGTCATAGCTAGAGTCGCCAATGCCAACAACCGCGTATTTCACGTTTGACATGCGAGGTGGTGTATCTTGCAGAGCCGTGATGAAAGGTTGAATATTATCTGGGTAATCACCCGCTCCATGTGTTGACGTGATTAAAAGCCAAATCCCTTCGGCTTCTATGTCACTCAGTTCAGGTTGATTGTGTATTGTGGTTTCTAACCCTTGTTCTATCAGTAGGTCACTTAAGTGATCACCGACATATTCCGCACCGCCAAGTGTGCTACCTGTGATGATATGAATCATTAATGTTCCTTATTTACCAATACAGAATGAAGAGAAGATTCGACCCAGCAGATCGTCGGAGCTGAACTCTCCAGTAATCTCATTCAGATGTTGTTGAGCAATACGTAGCTCTTCAGCCAGAATTTCGCCCGCCATATAGCCTTCAAGTTGCTGCTGTCCAATATCGAGGTGTTCAGCCGCTCGTTCTAGCGCATCGAGGTGTCGACGTCTTGCCATAAAACCACCTTCATTGGCGCCAGAGAAGCCCATGATGGCTTTAAGGTGTTCTCTTAGTGCTGGCACCCCTTCGCCTGTTCGCGCTGAGAGTCGAATTAAGGTTGGGTCGTTAACGTGACAGATTCCAAGCATTTCACCGGTTTCATCCACTTTATTACGGATCACAGTAATGCCGATCGAGCTTGGTAAGCGATCGATAAAGTCAGGCCAAATCTCTTTCGGATCCGTAGCAGCAGTGGTGGTGCCGTCTACCATAAACAGCACGCGATCGGCTTGCTCGATTTCTTCCCATGCTCGCTCGATACCAATACGTTCCACCTCATCAGAGGCATCGCGAAGACCTGCGGTATCGATAATATGCAGTGGCATGC
>ASHK01000804.1 GCA_000695745.1 Vibrio madracius
AGAAAGCACAAAACCCGCTAGAAGCGGGTTTTGTAAAATTCACTGTGTGAACGAGTAAAAACGCGGATTTTTACAGCCCTCTTTGCCATTCTTGGCGCAGCGGAATTTGCTCTGGATGGTGAATAGCCAACTCAACTTTTTGCAATAATGCCTCTTTATCTTTGCCCAGCACTCCCTTGAGCACTAGATAGTTAGAAGCATGATCGGAACGGAATATTGTCTTGTCTAACTGTAAGTGTTCAAGCAAGAGTTTTATTTCGTTGAATAGCTCTGGCTGCGTCAATTGGCGAAAGTCGCCGTTGTATTCTGCCGCAACGCGCTCTTCACCAAAGGGGAAAGACACAACTAACGTTGAAAGATAATCCGGCTGAGCGGCATTCATTAGCTTGGCCGAATTCAGTGCATGCTGCTCACTCAAAATAGGGCCGCCCAGACCATTTAGAATCATGACCGAGCTTTTCATGCCCGCCGCTTTTATCTTGTTTAGCGCGGCCAACGATGAATCATACGTCTCACCTTTTTTCACTTTAGCGAGCACTTCGTCATCTCCGCTTTCACAACCGATATACATCAAACTTAACCCAAGCTCTCGAAGCTCTGCGAGTTGCTCCGATGTCTTGTTGGTTAGATTTCGCGGCAAACAGTAGCTTGAGATACGTTGAATATTGGGAAGATAGCGATGAATTAACTCACAGATGCTTTAAGGCGACGAAATGGTAAGGTCATCGCATCCCCATCCGCAAGAAAAACTCGATGGACTCGTGCACCAGACTCGGCCACTTGCTGCAACTCTTGTTCTAGCTCTTCTAGCTTTTTGGGGCGAAACTTCTTCTGAGGCTGAGTATACATATCACAGAAAGTGCACTGATTATGGCTACATCCATTGGTTACTTGTAATATCAGCGACTTCCACTCCGACGGCGGTCTAAAAACCGGTTCAATGTAATTGAGCATCCGACATCCTGTTAAGTAAGTGCGTTAGCGAAATCGTAACGCTACTTGACCTTTCGTCCAATGAGCACGAACTACATAAATATAAACTGTCTGTATAGGCTATCCAGCTCCGCTCGTATTTGACGAATTTTCGCTTCATTTTGAGCAGAGACCGCTTCAAGCAGCCCTTTCTCGCGCGCGGTGATTTGTTGACAGAGGCTAGCAAGGCCATCGCAAAACTCGACATTATGACAAGCCTGTTGCTGCGCCTCTTCTACCGCTGACGCCACTTTACGACGGGATGTCGCAGGTACAATAGCATTAGCTTGGTTATACGCCTGCTGCCTTTCGCGCCGTTGTTGCGACTCATCAATCGCTTGCTTCATCGCCGGCGTGATCCTGTCTGCATACAAAATCGCCTTACCATTGGCATTTCTTGCTGCACGTCCAATAATCTGAATCAGTGCTTCTACCGAACGCAGAAAACCCGCGTGGTCCGCATCGAGGATAGCAACCAACGACGCTTCTGGAATATCCAAGCCTTCTCTGAGCAGATTAATACCGATTAGAACATCAAACTCTCCGGCCCTTAATCCATTAATGATATCAACCCTCTCTGAGGTTTTAATATCAGAGTGTAAATAGCGAACACGTATTCCTTGCTCAGCCATATAATCGTTAAGCGACTCTGCGCTTACTTTGGTTAGCGTGGTCACGAGTACACGTTCATTATTACTGGTGCGCTGACGAATCTCTCGCAGCAGATCTTCCATGTTGTTCGCTGATGGACGTACTTCAACCTCTGGGTCAAGCAAACCGGTCGGACGAATGATTTGTTCAACCACCTCTCCGCCTGAACGCTGAACTTCATATTTTCCTGGTGTCGCAGAAACGAAAATGGTCTGCGGTTTTGCCTTTTCAAATTCACTGAACGTCAGCGGACGATTATTCAAGGCCGAGGGTAGACGAAAGCCGTAATCAATAAGGGTATCTTTCCGGCTTCGGTCTGACTTCGACATGGCTGAAATCTGAGGAACCATGACATGAGACTCGTCAATGAACACCAAGCCATCTTTTGGCAGATAGTCCATCAGTGTCGTCGGTGGCAGTTCGGGATCTCGTTCGTTAAGATAGCAAGCATAGTTTTCAATACCGGAGCAATAGCCGTACTGCTGCATCATTTCAATATCATGCATACAGCGTTCATAAAGCCTTGCCGCCTCAGTTAATCGATTTTCCGCATTGAGTTCTCTCACTCTTTGCTCCATTTCAATCCGGATCAACTCACTGGCTTTACGTACTTTCTG
>ASHK01000805.1 GCA_000695745.1 Vibrio madracius
GCGTCAAAACGCTTGTGTTCAACAATAGTGGCTTGTGGTTGACTCATTCCGGCCAACATATCTTCGACAATCGCCGCAGGATCTTCACTTCGAGGATTATCATCACTAAGAATAACGTGGTCAGCTAAACGTTCAGCGATCGCCGCCATCATCGGCCGTTTCCCTTTATCCCGGTCGCCACCGCAGCCGACAATGACCCACAATTTGCCTTCACAATGCACCCGCAATGCCAGCAGCGCTTTTTCAAGAGCGTCAGGCGTATGAGCGTAATCAACCACTATTTTGGGTTGGTTTGCAGATTGAAATAGCTCCATTCTTCCCAAGACTGGCTGCAGCTTCGGCGCAGTTTTTTGTAGCTGTTCAATATCAAAACCTAGCGATAATAACGCCGCAAACGCCAACATCAGGTTGCTGGCATTAAATTGACCAATCAGTGGTGCATTCAGTACGCCCTGACCAAAGTAGCCATCGAACTCTACCGAGATGCCGCTATCGCTGTATTCAACGCTCGTAGCCCAAAGCCCTTTCTCACCGAGTTGATGACCTTCCACAGATACCGCAATGGCATCAGTTCGCTCCGTCAACCAACGGCGACCAACCACATCATCAATATTCAGAACCGCATGTTCGCAATGATGGCCCATAAATAGCAGTTTCTTAGCGGCCTCGTATCCTTCCATGGTGCCGTGATAATCGAGATGATCGCGGCTCAAGTTGGTAAAAATCCCCAGTTTGAATGGAACAGCAGCAACACGCCCTTGAACTAAGCCATGAGAGGACACTTCCATCGCAGTATAATTCGCACCTTGCTGATCTAACTTTGCTAAGATTCGTTGTACATCAATGGCACTACCTGTAGTGTTCTTGGCCTCTTCAAGCTGATCTAAGAAGCCATTGCCTGTGGTGCCCATGATCGCAGCTTTATTACCGAGTAAACCAATCCATTGAGCAATCAACTGAGTGATAGTCGTCTTGCCATTCGTCCCTGTTACCCCAATAACTTGCTGCTTATATTGATATAAGCGTGCCGCGATAACAGAGAGCAATGTGTCGACCTGGTAAAGGTGAATGATTGGTACATCACCCAGATAGGTAACTTGACCATGCTTGTGTTGGCTGTCTGCTTGCGCCAGCACAGACGTGGCGCCGGCTTGCACCGCTCTTTCAATAAACAGACGACCATCAACAGTATGGCCAACAATAGCGACAAATGTGTCGCCTGCTTGAATGGCGCGGCTATCAAGCTCCAAATTAGAGACAAGAATGTCATCAAGAGACGAATGAGTTAATGAGCTTTCTGGTTCACTAATCCATGGTTTTAGCAGTTTTGCCAATGTCAAAGAGGTCAACATTGTTTTCACCTATTTTTGAAACTGATTTTCATTCAGGCGCTACGTTTAGAATCTGTAGCGATCCTTTCATAATTTCTGAGAAGACAGGCCCGGCGACAGCACCACCGTAGTACTGATCACCTTGCGGCTCATTGATCACCACAACCAGTGCAATTCGAGGATCACTGACTGGCGCAACACCCGATGTAATCGCCACGTATTCATCGCTATAGCCGCCAGCCGCGGCCTTTCTCGAGGTACCAGTTTTGGCCGCCACACGATATCCAGGTACGGCCGCCCTCGTTGCCGTGCCACCTGGTTGAGTCACCGCTTCTAGCATGTGCAGCACCTCAACCGCATAGTGATGGTCAATGACCTGCTTCGATAAGTCTTGTTGGTTATTCTCAATAATGTGCACTGGCTGATACAAACCGCCATTACCCAACGTCGCATAGGCGTGTGCTAGTTGCAGTGGGGTAATCGAAATACCATAACCAAAAGCCAGTGTTGCGATTTCAAATTGAGACCAACGGCGACGGTTTGGGAAAATACCCGTGGTTTCACCGACTAAGTTCAGACCAGAAAGCTGACCAAAACCGATGGAGCTATACATCCCCAATAACTCTTGCAGCGGCATCTCCAACGCCAGCTTAGCGACACCAATGTTACTGGACTTTTGTAGAATCTTTGCCAAGTTGGCCTTACCAACTTTTGACGTATCTCGAACACGACTGCCACCGATCTGCATAATGCCATTACCAGTATCAATCACGGTGTTCTCATCGGCTACGCCGGCTTCTAACGCGGCTAAAACAACAAACGGTTTCACCGTTGAGCCTGGCTCCATCGCATCAGTGATCACTCGGTTGCGCATGGTAAAGGATTGACGAGAAGAGCGATTGTTTGGGTTATAGGAAGGGGCATTGACCATGGCGAGCACGCCACCGGTCTTCACATCGATAATCACGGCACTGCCTGAGGTCGCGCGGTAATCCGCTACGGCTTGTTTGACTGCGCGATAAGCGATCGCTTGTAAACGTTGGTCGATAGTCAGCTCTAACGGTTTACCTTCTTCACGCTCTTCCAAAGAGATGTTTTCTACGACTCGACCATAGCGATCTTTACGAATAATTCGTTTCCCTGCCTCGCCCGTTAGCCATTTGTCGTAGCTTCGTTCCACCCCTTCAAGACCATGACCATCGATCCCAGTGACCCCAACTAAGTGTGCACTAACTTCACCAGCCGGATAATAACGGCGAGATTCCGCTTTGAGACCAACACCTGAGAGTTTGAGTTCTTTAATATACTTTGCCATCGCAGGGCTAACTTGACGCTGCAGATAGATAAAACGACGAGTTTTATTTTTCTCAATCTTATTGATAAGCGCTTGGCGGTCCAAACCGAGAACATCTGCAAGGGCATGCCAACGATCAAGCTTTTCCAACCCATTGTCTTTAAATATGGTTGCTGGATCGGCCCATACGGCTTGAACGGGAACACTGACAGCCAATGGCTCACCATTACGGTCCGAAATAATGCCTCGAGCAGAAGGGAGAGCTTTAACGCGAACCGAACGCAAATCGCCTTGTTTAATTAGGTTATCCGGTTCGATCACTTGGATGTAGCCAATTCTAGCCACCAAGGCGACGAAGATTAACAACACACAACCTAAAATGAGACGAAAACGCCAAGCAATAAGCGATGGTGTTTCTGCCGTTGGTGTACTTGTCTTCTTATTGGAGGGTTTTTACGACTTTTTTGCCTTTCATTTCAGGGAAACCACTACTTCCTTGTCAGCATCAGGACGCTTCATATCAAGCTCTTGTTTTGCCATCGCTTGTACCGACTGTGCTCTGACAACGCATTTTCTTCAAGGAGCAAGTTGCGCCACTCATTATCGAGCCTTTCTCGCTCTTGAAGCGCTACATCTTTTTGGTTGATTGCCTGACGAGTATGATGGGTAGCAAAAACAACCCCCATCGCAGTGGCGAATATGAGTAGCAATACCAATAGCGGTACTCGACCCACCGTGATGATATCCATCCCGATGAGCTTAGCTAGGTTGTGTTTAGACTCGTTAGACATCCATTTGTCCGCTACAGTTTTTCAGCAACTCGAAGCACAGAGCTGCGTGAGCGCGTGTTCATCTCAACTTCTTGATCTGAAGGTTTCAACGCTTTACCAATCGTTTTTAAATTTGCACTACCTAAGGCGCGAATTTGATCTTCCGTCATCGGAATACCGTGAGGCACTTGAGGACCTTTGCTTTCTTTGCGCATAAAACGCTTGACCATGCGATCTTCCAATGAGTGGAAACTGATCACAGATAAACGACCTTGTGGCGCTAGAATTTTTGCCGCCCCCTTTAAAGCCGTATCGATCTCTTCAAGCTCACTGTTGATATAAATACGAAATGCTTGGAATGAACGCGTCGCTGGGTGTTTTTTCTCTTTGAAGCTTTTTGGCGCTGCATCAGAAATTAGCTTCGCTAATTGGCCGGTGCGAGTAAGTGGCTCTTTTTCTTCATCTTCGCGATGAGCAACGATTGCTTTCGCAATGCGGCGCGCGTGTTTGTCTTCACCAAACTCGCGAATAACCCAAGTGATATCATCAAGATCAGCGTGAGCTAACCACTCAGAAACCGGCATACCTGATGTCGGATCCATACGCATGTCCAGTGGGCCATCTTTCATAAAGCTAAAGCCACGCTCTGCATCATCTAACTGAGGAGAAGAAACGCCTAAGTCTAGCAACACACCATCGACTTTACCCACTAGGTCATAGCGTTCAGCATATTCAGCCATACCCGAAAACGGGCCGTGAATAATAGTGAATCTTGGGTCATCAATTTTTGCTGCTTCTTCAATTGCTTGAGGATCTCGGTCAATGCTGTAAAGGCGACCGTTTTCACCCAGTTGTGAAAGAATTTGACGGCTGTGACCACCACGTCCAAATGTACCATCGATATAGATACCGTCAGGTTTAATGGCTAAGCCATCGATAGATTCATGAAGTAGTACCGAAATATGTTGGAATGGTTCGCTCATTGGTGATCTCGAGAGTTGCTTAAGGCAAAGTAGACAAGTGTACTGATTTCCTTCAGTAACGTCATCTGGTTAAGTTCAGCCTAACGTAAAGATAGGTGATAAAAAAGCAAAAAACCCATCACAAAATCAATTTGTAATGGGTTTTTTATAATAGGTGAAGTTGACCTATAAGCCGGGTTCTGTATCCGCCGAAGCGGTGATAGCCATTCGTCTAGGCCAGCAATCGCTCACTGGCTCGAGCAACCTACCCGCCTCCTTACGCGAGCAACGCAATGTGGAGGCCTATTTGGTCTTGCTCCAGGTGGAGTTTACCCTGCAACGAACTATTGCTAGTCGTCCGGTGCGCTCTTACCGCACCCTTTCACCCTTACCTGTGCTCCTTCCGAAGAAATGGAGCCATCGGCGGTCTTCTCTCTGCTGCACTTGTCGTAGGCTTTCGCCCCCCAGGCGTTACCTGGCACCCTGCTCTGTGGAGCCCGGACTTTCCTCCCCTCCGTCAGTCTCCCCCAAGACAAGCTCAAGGGGACGTCAACGAAGCAGCGACTATCTGGTCAACTTCAGGCCGCGGATTGTAACGAAGCGCGAGCAATTACTCAAGGTTTTCTAAACCCCATTTGTACAATGCGTTCTTTTTCAGGTTATAAATTTCCGCAGTTGCCGCCGCGGCTTTCTTCAATGGTAACGTTTTAACTAGAATAGTTAGGGCACGAGTCGCCTCATCAGGAAGCGTGTCTGTCGCCGGTTCGCGATAGCCATGAATCAATAACACCATCTCCCCGCGCTTGCGGTTTTCATCTTCTTCAATCCATTCCACCAAGTCACCGAGTGGCAACCCTGTATGGTTTCGTAAGTCTTTGTCAATTCACGTGCTAATACCACTTCGCGCTCAGGACCGAGAACCTCAAGCATGTCCGCCAGAGACTCG
>ASHK01000806.1 GCA_000695745.1 Vibrio madracius
AAATCCCTGAAAAGACCATAGAAGAGCTGGGTATGATCCCCGCTCATGGACTCAAACCAGGTTGGTATCATCATCCTTCTTCAGAGCCCGAAATACTGCGACAACAAGAGCGCGACTTTCTAGCGGACAAAGAAATTCGCATTGCCTATTACGCCGAACATCCTACGTTTCCTGAGATCGCAAAAGGAATCGAAGAGCTGCTGAGACAAGATGGTATTAGAACGAAACTCGTGCGTTACGGTATTGATTCTCCTGACTTTGAAGATATTGATATTTGGATCCGTCCTATGGGTATCGCGAGTAAACGAGAAGATGCGTTGGCGGGGTGGCTATTGGGTCATAGTGATATCGAGAACATGTCAAAACCTGAAGATTTTCGCATTTGGTCAAAGCTTGTCGAAGACTGGCGTAGCAAGGCAAATGAAAAGTTTCCGGCACAGGATTTAGGGAAAAAACTGGTTCAAAGCTATCAAATCATTCCGATGTTTCATTGTTGGCTAGGGATTAGTAAAGATCATTGCGGCAGCTTACAAAATGCTAAATGTAACGCATTAGGTTGGTTTGATTTCAGCAAAGTGTGGGTTAAGCCAGATAATCTAGAGATAAGCAAGTAGTACAATGGCAAAACCCAATAAAAAAGGCCCAGTGAAGACCGTCGACATTTTTTGCTCAAAGTGTGGTGCCAAGCTTTACCGATATCGAAAAGGTGGCAAAGGTGCGTTGGTAAAGTGTTTTAAGGAAAGAATTGTTGAAGATCTGACACAACAATTAGGTCTCTGTCCAGACTGTTCAAGTCTATTTGGCAGAGAGACATTAATTCGCGGCACGCCAGCAATAAAAATTGCTGGTGGTAAAGTCCGCATGAAATAGGAACGCAGCGGATGAAGTCTAATGCCATCACCGTGCTTACCACGGTAGCAAACGAACAACAGGCGAACGCCCTTATCAAGTTGCTTTTAGAAAGTCGTCTTGCTGCATGTATACAACACAAAATATCGGTAGTCATTATGTTTGGAACGGTGCAATTTGTCATGATGAAGAAGTACTGCTCATCATCAAATCGACGAATGAAGCATACTCACGTCTAGAACGCACTATCATTGCTAATCATGAGTATGAGGTGCCGCAAATCGTCGCGCTGCCCATTGAGGCAGGATATCGGCCTTACCTCAATTGGTTAAACAAAACGTTACTCCCTAGACGGTGTATTTAACACGAAAAGTGTTAATGCGGTGAGGGCTCCAACGGTATCGCACAACATATCCTTTTGTGCGTCCCAAATGTCACCTTGAGAGCCCAAAAACGCGATACCCTCATCCCCGCCCGCTACAGCAGCATACCACCACTCGATAATTTCATATGCGGCGGCAAGGCTCATGATTGCAAATAGAGCAAACATCATAGCTGATCGCTTATCCATCATATAGTTTCGATAGACATACTCTGCGATCGAGAAAGCATAAAGACCAATCGAGAAGTGCGCGACTCGGTCAAAATTATTTCGTTGCGAGCCAATCAACTGATTAAACCAATCGAAAGGGACGTTTGCGAAGGTGTATTTCGCGCCAATAGTGTGCAATATAAGCCACATAAACATTAATGCATAAGCTGTTCTGGAAAATTGAAACTTCGACGAAACGAGCCATATGATCAGTAAAATGGCTAATGCTGGAATAATTTCTGCTACCCAAACGGCACGAGAGCTTGGTGCAATAGCAGAGAAAACAAACACTAGACAATAGAAACCAGTGAGGCCGATTAAAACATGGGCAGTAACGCTTTGATGTTCTGTCATTCATAATCATAGTGAATTCGTGTCTTTTTAATAAGCGTAGTATAACCACAATAAAACACTGTTCAATTATGTGATGACTCTATTTGGTGACCAAACGCACAAAATTCAGCAAGGTTTACACAGCAATACAATAGATACTTTGAAAATATACCAACTTTTTTCTAACATCTGCGTCAAATCATAACGACAAGAAAGTAAAGCCATGAAACTAGAAACGGTTGATTATTTAGCACCAGATGCTGCGGAGCAATTTGTACGTTCGTTG
>ASHK01000807.1 GCA_000695745.1 Vibrio madracius
TAAGCCCAAAGATGACACCTTAACCAACCGAGAATCTGACGTTCTCAAAGCCATCGTCAACGGGCAAGGTAATAAAGATATCGCTCAGACACTGCACATTAGCGTACGTACAGTGGAAACTCACAGATTACGCATTAAGAAAAAACTTGGCGCAACGTCGACCGCGGCACTAGTCAAACTAGCACTGCAAAAAGGGTTGGTTAACGAATGAGCTATGATTTGCTTTCAAGTCGACAACCTATCTTAGATAAAATAGTGTTCTTCTGTGCCGTTATTCGTTGCGGGTCTTTCAAAGAAGCTTGTTTGCAACAAGGGATTTCTACAGCAGCAGGGAGCCGCTGGGTTAAAGAACTAGAGGAAGCGATGTCAGTTGAACTGGTTAAGCGAAGTACGCGTCAAATCGCCGCCACTCAAGCAGGCCAGATGCTCTTTGAACGCTTTTCTCCGCTCTTACCAGAACTGCGCAGTTTGTGTGAAGAAGTACAAAACTTTGCAGAGGAACAGCGCGGTGAAATAAAACTTTCATCCACACCGTTGTTCGCTCGGCAATATCTGACCAAAATAGTCGCGGAATATATTGAGATGCATCCTCAAGTGAACTTTAAGATATTTATCGAGGCTGGGAGTTTTGACCCGTTAAATATTGACTTTACGTTTCGCGCTAGTGCCAGTTACCAAGGGGAACAAGAGGAAGATTCACTGTTGATCCGTCGAAAGTTACTAAGTGAACCTCTGTATTTGTGCGCCTCACCGCATTACCTAATCACCCATGGGATACCAAAAACTCCTGATGAACTGAGCCAACATCGCTGCTTATATGCACAAACCTTAGTGGGTGAAAACAAGTGGTGCTTTCAACGAAATGGGCCACTGAAATGGTCACCATAAAAGATACTCTTGAGTGTGATAACAGTGAAATGTTGCTCGACCTTGCGCTAGAGAACGCTGGAATCGCTTACCTGCCCCATTCTCTTGTCAGCGATAAGATTGCAAAGGGAGAGCTGCAA
>ASHK01000808.1 GCA_000695745.1 Vibrio madracius
GTTTCGATAACTGCGCCGCAAAAGCAGGCTGAGATAAATCATCTTCCGCTAAAGGCGTCTCTAACTTGGAAATCAGTTGAATATTCTGGGAGGTAATACCCACCAAAAACTGTTCTTCACCCGCTTGTACTATGGCAATACGTTCTTTTGTCCCAACCGGTATCTGCCTAACAATCTTAAGACCTTGCTGATTAACCAGCGATGGTACTTTCATGCGTTTTAACACCCATGCCAGACCAAGAATAATCAGAATCACTAACACTAAAGAACCGAGCGTAGTCGCTAGGTCAAATGGAGAACCCGATGTGTTGAGTGCAGGACTCTCTTGCGAGGCTACGGCCATGGAAGCTCCTCCCATAGCAACTGCCACTAACACAACGCTGGACAAACGTTTTATCGCCATACTAACGTAACTTCTTAATTCGCTCAGTTTGACTGATGACATCCGTCAAACGAATACCAAATTTATCGTTGACTACAACCACTTCACCGTGAGCAATCAAAGTGCCATTGACCATGACATCCAGTGACTCTCCAGCAATACGGTCAAGTTCAACCACCGAACCTTGGTTCAATTGAAGCAAGTTACGGATGCTGATTTGTGAACGCCCACTTCCATAGAGATGGTGACTGGAATATCCATAATCGTATCCAGTTTACGACGTTCATCCTCTGAAATAGGCGCTGGCGAATCTTTGAGTTCGTCTAATGGTGCGGCTAGAACTTCATCCACATCAATATCCGGTGCCATTGGGTCTTCGCCTAATGCCGCTGCCCATTCATCTGCAAGTTTTTGGTCGTCACTTATCGTCATTATTTATATCTACTCTGGTTATTCTTCGTCTGCGTCTTCCACATGTTCCAACTCAGCCATAATATCCTTACCAAGGAACGCTAAATCGGTTTTCACTACATCTGGACGTCTTATTTTTTCGGAAATTTGTACGGCAACTTTCTCGCCAGTTCGTCCCATCTTCACTCGGAACGTTGGTAACTCTTCTACAAACATGGTGGCATTTTCCGGCATATCGATAGGAATGATATCTCCAGCTTGCAACTCCATAAGGTCGCGAAGTGATACGTCTTTTTCGAGTAGGTTTACGCGAAAATTCACCGGCACGTCCATGATCTCTTCACGTAGGGCACTACTCCAACGGACATCAGTTTCCATCTTATCTGATTGAACACCGGCATCGAGTAACTCGCGAATCGGCTCCACCATGGAATACGGCATTACCACGTGGAAATCGCCACCACCGCCATCCACTTCAATATGGAACGAGCTGACCACAATCACTTCCGTTGGGCTGACAATATTCGCCATGCTTGGGTTCACTTCTGAGTCCAAATACTCAAACTCAACACCCATTACTGGCGACCAAGCCTCCTTGTAGTCTTCAAAAACGGTTTTCATTAGCAACTGAATGATACGACGTTCGGTAGGCGTGAATACACGACC
>ASHK01000809.1 GCA_000695745.1 Vibrio madracius
CTTTCAATTTGTTGAAACAAAATCGGGCTCCTGTGTGAGCCCGAATTGCTTGTCAGTAGAGGCATTTATCGCTCAAGAATGGAATCGCTTGTATAGCTACCATTGTCAATCAATTTGGCGACCTTTCCGCCTGATCATTTAATAGTTGATAGTCCTCTTCGGTTAGACCAAACAGCAATCTGAGCTCACTATCTGATGCAATCGGAACCTCAAATTCCTTACCGACCATGGCCCAAAGGTAGGATTCTCTCGGTCGATCAAGGCTTTGAGTGACACTAGCTAAAGACTTTATGACCTCTTTGTTGACCTCTTTTCCTCCCTTTGAAAGCTCAAGAGAACGGTTAAGCAACCGATAGGTTTTCAGTTTGTCGCGAGAAATATAGTGGGTAGCCAGAGCATATTGCATGGAAGCCGTATCGAGTGCCCCGGTGTTTTCCATGGTCTAAAAAGCGGCGTTTAAGCGGCGTGACTACCTGTTTCGCTCCAAAGGAAATAGAGGGTTTCTGGTGAAGTGGAATTGGCCAGTTCACGAGTGATACGATCTTGCTCTTCTATTGAATACATAAGAGCGTTAAACCTTTTAGATTTAAGGTCAGCTTGCTCGATAGGCTGGATCTGTGAGGCTAACTCTAGACATTTTCGATACTCTTTTAGTAGATGATAATCTTTCACCTGGTTGGCTTCACTAGGATCGTTAAGCATTTCGTTGCGATGCCAAATCAGGTCTGTTCTGGCAACTCGACACTGGCCATCGTTAATATTTAGCGAAGAACAATTCAGCTTTGGTTCATTTTCACAAAGTTGATCGGTGTTTTTACGAGTTTCGAAACATCCGGATAATAGTGAAGTGGCTGCTAAGATGGTTAGGAGATAAGGTAATTTCATTCTACTACTTGTGATCAATTACACTGATTTGTCGTACTCAACTTGACTCAGTGTATCATCACGTTATCGTTCGAGTAACGAATTAACCTCTCAGAACCGAAATTTAAAGGGCTGAGAGTTCAAGCAAAAAGAAGGTTCAGTATGGACGTAGAACAACTCTTAGAAGCCATGACTCCTGATGTTTATGAGAGACCTTCTGTATGCCACTGAAACTGGTCGTTGGCCAGAAGGTAGTAGGTTATCTCAGGATCAAAGAGATTCTTGTATGCAAGCCGTTATGCTTTATCAGTCGAAGCACAATGTCGATCCGCAGCATATGTCGGTTGCCGCAGGGGGCGAAATTAGCTTTAAAAGTAAAGCGGAACTCAAAAAGCAGTTCAGCACTGAGCAGCAAGATATTATGCGAGTCAAAGTGAGTAACGAATAGAAAAAGGGGCGATTAGCCCCTTTTTTGTTTTGCTTGTCATTAGCCTGCAAGTACGTCTGTGGCAACTTTGTAGCTAGGATCTTCTTTCACGTTGATTTCTACGAGACTGCCTGCTTTTGCAAAAGCGCACGACAATCAGGCTTAAGTGCCTTAAGTGCAGTGTTTTTCCGACAGCGGCATAACGTTCAGCTAAGGTTTCAATAGCTTCAATTGCCGAGTGGTCTGTGACGCGAGAATTAGCAAAATCGACGATGACATCTTCTGGATCGTTCTTAGCGTCAAATAACTCCAAAAAGTTTGCCGCAGACCCAAAGAAAATTGGTCCGTTGACATGATACTCTTTTGACCCTTCTGCGTTGACGTTACTGCTTGCGTAAATATGTTTGGCGTGTTCCCAAGCAAACATAAGTGCTGATACGATTACGCCCACCGCTACCGCCACGGCTAGGTCTGTAAGAACGGTCACCACAGTCACTAGGACAATAACGAAGAAATCTTGTTTAGGTACGCGACGAGCGAGTTTGAAGGTCGCCCATTCGAATGTACCTATGACAACCATAAACATAACACCTACCAGCGCTGCTAATGGAATCATTTCGATAAGTGCTGCTGCAAACAAGATAAACATCAACAACGCTACCGCTGCAACAATTCCTGACAATCGACCACGACCACCAGAGTTCACGTTAATCATCGACTGGCCGATCATAGCACAGCCACCCATTGCTCCGAATACAGAGCAGGTTACGTTCGCTAGGCCTTGGCCGACGCATTCACGGTTGGATTGACCGCGAGTGTTGGTCATTTCGTCAAGGACTGTTAGGGTCAATAGTGACTCGATCAAACCGATGGCTGCGAGAATAATGGCATACGGCAGAATGATTTGGAGAGTTTCAAAGGTCAATGGAACGGCCGGGATAGAGAACTCTGGCAGCGAGCCTGCTAGTGTCGCGTTCATATCACCCGACATAGAACGGAGGAAGTCGACAACCGTGCGTGTGTCCAAACCAAGCCCCTGAACTAACAGAGTAACAGTAACGATAGCGACTAACGACGATGGCACTGCTGTGGTTAGCTTAGGCAAGAAGTGAATAATACCCATGGTTAACGCAACCAGGCCAAGCATTAGTACCATTTGATCTTGTGGAAGCCAAGTAAGGGCGCCTGAAATATCTGGGGCTTTGAACTGTCCCAGTTGCGCTAGGAAGATAACAATAGCTAAACCGTTAACAAAACCTATCATAACCGGATGAGGGACCATGCGAATAAACTTGCCCAATTTAAACAATCCCGCGCTAATTTGCAGCAAACCGGCTAGCATGATGGCAGCAAAAAGGTACTGTACACCGTGAGTTGCAACGAGGCTGACCATAACGACTGCCATGGCGCCAGTAGCGCCAGAGATCATACCTGGGCGACCACCAAAGATAGATGTGATTAAACCGACGATAAAGGCAGCGTATAAGCCGACCATTGGATCAACACCGGCAACGAAAGCGAAAGCGACGGCTTCTGGAACCAAAGCTAATGCGACGGTAAGACCCGATAGGACATCGTTTTTTACCGAATGCTTTGAAAACTGTGGAAATTCAAACATGTAATTGTGCTTACTTATGTTGTTGGATTCATATGGATTTCATCCGACGCGCATTTAGACGTTCAAAGTGTAGAATCGCTATAGCAATAGCGTAAGTGAAAATGATTCGTCGTCGTTATCCAATCTGAGAGTGACATAGAATTGGGCGCATTGTTGATGAAATAATCAAAGCTCGGAATGCTACCGAAATGTGAACAAAACTTCAATATTGAAAGAAAGTGTTTCTACGTTAGTTGACCCTAACGGTTGTCATTTCGGGTGATAGTCCATGACCTGTAAAAAGGCTGCGATATCGCAGCCTTTTCGAATCATCCAATGGATGTATTAGTAGTTAGGTTTGGTCATTCCAGCTGATGCCGAGTTGGTAGCAACTTGACTGCCCGCACCTTTTTGTTGATAGCGCTCTGTTTTAGCAGGAGCCGCATTGATGATGATTTCACCTAGCTCTTGCTTGCCTTCCGCTTTAGCCATTGGAGCACTCGCATGTCCTTTAAAGCTAACCACGGTTTTCTCTACAGTCGAACGTTCTGTCGTCACCGCTTGCTCTACAACCGTTGTTATTTGTGGTTGCTGAAGCTTCAACTTCGACTTTTGGCTCTGATTCAACAGCGACTTCTACAACAGGCTCATTAGCTGCTGGCGTCGTTTCTACCAATAGCTCGGAGACAACTTCTGCTGGCTCTACCACGGGTGCTGCCGTTGCTAGTTCGACCGTTGGCTCTACCGTGATAGGTGCTTCAATAGCTTCAGGTGCAGGTTTACGCATTACGATAACCTTACCCATTGCCATTTCAGGCATAGCAACACCTGTGATGGCTACTGACTCTTGAACTTCTGCTTCAGGCTTCGCTTTCGGCTTTGGCTTCACAATGCCATAGCTCGGCATTACTTTACCCATCGCCATTTCAGGAGAAGCTACACCGCCTTTGCGCAAGCGGAATGGGTTAGGGCGACGATCGCGACCGCGACGACGACGTTGACCACTTGCTCGCAGATGACGAGGTGAACGACGGTTTCGACGTTGTTTACCTTCCTCTTTCGCAGGCGTTTCTGTTGCCGCTTCAGGTGCTTGAGGCTTTTCTACCGCAGCTTGAGCTGTTTCAACAGAAGCAACTTGAGCGGCTTGCTCTTCCTGTTGCTCTTTTTGGTCTTTTACGCGCACTTGCTTAGAGAGCTTACGACGTTGACGACGCTCTTTAACTTTTGCCGCTTTCTCTTCAGTACGAGGCGCTTTCTTCTCAGCTTGAACATCAGCTGCGATTTGTTGACCTTGCTCTTCTACTTTCGATTTACCTGTTGATTCATCGCGCTTTTTATTACGACGATCTTGCTGTTTTCCGCGACGGTTCTGCGGTTTACGTGAATCTTGAGCAGTGTCGTTAGACTCTTTCTCTTCTTCTCGAGCCGGTTTGTTGCGACGATTCTTGTTACGATCGTTGTCACGTGAATCTTTATTGTTGCGACGACGTTGGTCGTTGTTTCTATTGCGACGCTGTCTACCGTTGCGATTCTTAGGCGCTTCGTCCTTCGTTTCCGCTTCTTTCTCAGGCTCTTCATTAGAAGAGAAGAATGATCCGATTGCAGATAGAATACGAGAAATCAGACCAGGCTGCTTCTCTTCTTCTTTAGCTTTTTCCTTCGCTGGCTTACTCGGTTTAGGCGCAGGCGTTGGTGCATTTTGAGAAGGCGTTGCAAAGCCTTGTAATGCAGGCTGCTCAATCTTACGCGGTTTAGCATCAACTTCAGCTTCTTTCGCTTCAGCTTCTTTGAGTGCTTCTAGCTTCTTAGGTAGCAAGTATGACAACAGTTCTTGCTCTTCACCTTCACGAACACGGATTACTTCAAAGTGAGGCGTTTCCATGTCTGAATCAGGAACGATAGTGATCTTCACTTCTTGCACGCGCTCAATATGGTTAATAGAGCGACGTTTTTCGTTCAATAGATAAGAAGCAATTGGCACAGGTACAATAGCAAGTGCTTGAGACGTGTTGTCTTTTAGTGCTTCTTCTTCAATAAGACGAAGTACCGAAAGCGCAAGTGACTCATTGTCACGTACCACACCCGTACCAGTACAACGTGGACAAATGTGATGACTTGCTTCAGCCAAAGATGGGCTCAAGCGTTGACGAGACATTTCCAATAGGCCAAAACGAGAAATTCGACCGATTTGAACACGGGCGCGGTCAATTCGGACTGCTTCACGCAAGCGATTTTCTACTTCGCGTTGGTGACGTACTGGGGTCATATCGATAAAGTCGATAACAACCAGACCACCAAGGTCACGAAGGCGTAGCTGACGAGCAATTTCGTCGGCGGCTTCAAGGTTGGTGTTCAGTGCCGTTTCTTCGATATCACTACCTTTTGTCGCGCGAGCAGAGTTGATATCGATAGAAGTAAGAGCTTCCGTTGGGTCAATAACGATTGAACCACCAGATGGCAGTCTTACTTCGCGTTGGAAGGCAGATTCGATCTGGCTTTCAATCTGATAGTGGCTAAATAGCGGTACTTCACCTTCGTATTTCTTCACTCGGTTCACAAAGTCTGGACGAACCAATTGAATGTGCTGGCGAGCACGCTCGTATATGGTGTTGCTATCGATTAAAATCTCGCCAATGTCGCGACGTAAGTAGTCACGAAGGGCGCGAACGATAACGTTACTTTCTTGGTGGATTAAGAAAGGAGCCGGATTTTGGTCAGCTGCACCTTTAATATTTTCCCAATTGTTTAAAAGGAAACGTAAGTCCCATTCCAGTTCTTCTGCACTTTTGCCAACGCCCGCAGTACGGACGATTAAGCCCATACCTTGAGGAAGTTCTAACGTGCTTAGAGCTGCTTTTAGCTCTGTACGCTCTTCGCCTTCAATGCGACGAGAAATACCGCCAGCACGAGGGTTATTAGGCATCAGTACTAAGTAGCTACCGGCTAGAGAGATGAAGGTTGTTAATGCAGCACCTTTGCTACCACGTTCTTCTTTCTCAACTTGCACGATCACTTCTTGGCCTTCGCTCAAGACATCTTTGATGCTTGGGCGACCTTGGTAGGTGTAGCCTTCAGGGAAGTATTCGCGTGCAATTTCTTTAAGAGGGAGGAAACCGTGGCGCTCGGCACCGTAGTCAACAAAAGCAGCCTCTAGGCTAGGCTCAACTCGAGTGATACGTCCTTTGTAGATGTTCGCTTTTTTAGATTCGTGACCTGGACTTTCGATATCAAGATCGAATAGTCGCTGGCCATCGACCAAAGCGACACGCAACTCTTCTTTTTGAGTTGCGTTAATTAACATTCTTTTCATTACAGAAATTCTCGTTGTATTTTCTTTGTTTTCATCATTGCTCTTGTCACAGTTTTCGTAATTCGCGGTGCCGGATCCCATGGCTTTGTTAAATGCAGCCTCCCGGCTGGAAGGGATGCTCTTGGGCACTACAGTCTTCACACAGAACTTTCGCTGTGTGCTCCGCGTATGTGGCGGTAATACTCAACACGATTACGTGAGTAGGTGACAAGGAAGTCTTAGCTATCAACGTCTTATGCCAGTTGCTGCGTCTCAATACTAAGCGTTCTACTCATAGTTAAAATTGCTCAAAGATAATATCGACAAATGATAAATCGATTTTAATTATCCATTGCAGCTGTGAACTATAGCAGCGCAGCGAAATATCAGCAATCAGCTTTAGTATAAACCACAGAAAAAATTCTGATTCAGCCTAATCAATGTACGTTTAATGTGCTGATTTTAGGCGATAATATCTGGAGCAAGGCAAAAGCCAACTCAAACTGGTTGATTTCTATCCACAGCTTGTCCAAACAATCACTAAGCCAATCGTTATAGACGATTTATCCGGCACGTCATCGACAAAAATACCAATAGAAAGCGTTATTTTCTTGTCGCTTTGAATGTTATAATAACGAAATGAGTGAAATTAGAACTAAAGTCCAATTTGTCGATATCGACGACGATATGGCTGGTCAGCGCATTGATAACTTTTTGCGCAACCAATTAAAAAACATCCCCAAGAGTGTTGTGTACCGAATTGTGCGCAAGGGTGAAGTTCGCGTAAATAAAAAACGTGTAAAGGCAGAGTATAAGCTTCAAGCAGGTGATAGTGTGCGTATTCCTCCTGTTACCCTAGAAGAGAAGCAAGAAGACACGCCAATCAGTACAAAATTGAATAAGGTAGCGGAGCTAGAGTCACAAATTATCTATGAAGATGACCATCTGCTGATCTTAAACAAGCCGTCAGGTATCGCGGTGCATGGTGGCAGTGGTCTTAAGTTTGGGGCGATCGAGGCATTGAGAGCGCTGCGCCCGCAAGCTTCGGTTTTTAGTAGTTAGTGCATCGGATAGATCGTGATACCTCTGGTATTCTTTTAGTCGCGAAGAAGCGCTCGGCGTTACGTCACTTGCAAGCTCAATTTCGTGAGAAGACGGTACAGAAGTATTACTATGCTCTGGTCATGGGCAAATGGAAACCTAGCTGTCGCGTGGTGAAAGCACCGTTGTTAAAAAATGAAGTGAACAGTATCGTTAGAGTCAACCCTAATGGAAAACCTTCAGAGACGCGCTTTAAGGTAATCGAGTCGTTCGAACAAGCGACGCTGCTTCAAGCAAGTCCTATTACCGGACGCACGCACCAAATTCGCGTCCACACACAATACACGGGTCACCCAATTGCCTGGGATGACCGTTATGGCGATCGTCGATTTGATGCGTACACGGCCAAAGTTGGTCTCGATCGTTTGTTCCTGCATGCTGCAAACATTATTTTCACGCACCCAGCAAGCGATGAGAAAATGGAAATCCACGCAGAGATGGAGCCAAAATTGCAGCAGGTACTTAAGAAGCTTAAAGCGACAGTTTAATAACCGACGTTTAACAGAGCGGAGTGTATCGACCAAGATACGTTCCGCTTTATCGTTTATGGCCTTTGATTCTTAAGCAAGTGGCGAGACGCCCTGTTTCTCAAGTAGTGTGACTAAATCAATGAGCGGAGGCCGACTAGGGTATTCGGATCTTTGCCATCAAGTTGGCTAAACAGTGTGATGCCGAGGCCTTCACTCTTAAAGCTTCCAGCGCAGTAAAACGGTTCTTCCATATCAACGTAACGCTCAATTTGGGCAGTGGTAAGCTCACGGAAAGTGACGTCAAAGGTATCGACAATGGTTTCCGATTGTTGAGTTGTGGTGTTGTAAAGGGCAAGGCCAGTATAGAAACGAATCGTTTTGCCGCTCTGTTGCTGAAGTTGGTGTATGGCATTGTTGCGATTCAATGGTTTGCCGATGATCGTATCGTCAATGACGCAAACCTGATCGCTGCCAATAATGATGGCATCTTTCTCCTGTTGTAACGCAGTTGCTTTTTCTAACGCTAAGCGCTGGACGAGCTGTGTTGCTGTTTCGTGCGCTTGTGCTGTTTCTTCAACGTTTGGTGCGATAGCTTCAAACTCCAGACCTAATTTGGATAAAAGCTCCGCACGGTACGGAGACGTTGAA
>ASHK01000810.1 GCA_000695745.1 Vibrio madracius
TTCACGAATAGAGATGTCCACATTGTCCATAACGTGTGCCGTCGCCTTTGCTCGGCGGATGAGAGTGGATTCGCCTTCCGTCTGCTGGTAACTTTCTGTGTACAATAGCGCACGTTCTAGAGAGATTTCGCGTTGGGCTTCAAACAGGGCGGACTTTAATCGAGTAATTCTTTCGGTGCTCACAATAGGCTCCATTATTTTTATTTGTATTACCGCTGAAGGGTATGGTCTTGATTCATAACAGAATCACTTTCGATAACGCTTAGAGAAAGTAACTGTGGTATGAAGGCTCCCTCTCTACGAGGGAGCCCAGTTGGTTATGCTGTCGCTTTCTCTAAGTGCGCTTCAATCTTGCTCATCACAGCATCCGCACGCTTAACCGCATCACTCACCCCGATACGAACGATAGTTTTGCCTTTGAATCGGTCTTCATTTTTGATTCCGATGTCTTTCGTTAGAATCACGATATCCGCTTGGGCGATCTCGTCTGCTGTCAGCTCATTTTCAATACCAATCGAGCCCTGTGTTTCCACTTTGCAATTCCAACCTTTGCTTTCGCCGCAGACTCGACCGCTTCCGCTGCCATGTAGGTATGTGCTACGCCTGATGGACATGCTGTAACTGCTACGATATTAGTCATAATTCTCACCTTTATTTTAATGTTCTATTTTTATTGGATAATGTTTTTATTCAAAGACTTAGAGTTAACCGATTGAGATATCCAAGTCTAAATCATCAGATTCTTGTTTCTTCGGTTCTTCCACTTTGCGACGAGCTTTAAGGAAGTTCACCATTAACGCTGTCACTAACGAACCAAGTCCGAGTGCAATTAGGAAACCAAAGCGACCGTCAACGACTGGTAGTACAATCAAACCACCCCATGCAGCGAAACACTCAACACCTAGGATGGCAGCCGTTGCCGCGCCTACTGCAGTACCAATCATGATCGATGGAAGAACACGTAGTGGATCAGCTGCCGCGAATGGAATCGCCCCTTCAGTGATGCCCATCGTTCCCATTAGAATCGAGGCACGGCCAGCTTCTTGTTCGTCAGAGCCGTAGAGTTTCTTGTTAAGGAATGTTGCTAGACCCATACCTACTGATGGTGTCGCCACGGCTACTGCACTGATACCTGCGACGTTGTAGATGCCTTCACCCACACAAAGAATAACGAACGCATACGCCACTTTGTTAACAGGACCGCCCATATCAAAGGCAATCATTAAGCCCATGATGATAGCGAGGACAACGATACTTGAGTCTTGCATGCCTTTTAGGAAACCAGTCAGAGCTTCCGTCGCGGCACCAATTGGTTCACCAATACCCCAAACGATGGCACCTGCGGTAATGAATGTACCCACGATAGGAATGACAAAAATTGGCATAATGGAACGAGCAAATGCAGGGACTTTTATCTTCTTCAAATAGAAAACAACGATACCACCTAGTAGACCCGCAAAGATTGCACCGAAGAAGCCGGTGTTATACATGTTCGCGCCGATGAACGCTGCAATCGCAGAAGGCGCAAGTGCTGAACGGTCAGCAATCGAGTAGCCGATGTAAGCAGCAAGGATAGGAACCATAAGTTGGAAGCCTGCTACACCGATGAAAAATAGGTCATGCAGCCATGTTCCTTCTGCTGGCACAGCCCCTTCCCCGTATAACATGACGGAAGCCGCCAGTAGAATACCCCCCGCGACAACGAAAGGAATCATATGAGACACACCGGTCATTAGGTGTTGTCTGGTATTTTTGAGAATTGAGATTAAGTCATTCATTGACCTCTCCTTAGAGTACATAAGTATTAAAATTTTTATTAAAGGAAATACTTCTTTTGTAAT
>ASHK01000811.1 GCA_000695745.1 Vibrio madracius
AGCGGTCATCAAGTTCGGATTATTTATCTTCTCAAGAACAAGAAGAGTCCTCGGCTATCGTGGTGGTGGAAAGCTACTCAGCAGAACCTGCCGTTGCCCATGCGTATTCTGATCACGTTTCATGGCAAACTCTGCCAGCAGAGCCCGCGATGGCACTACTTTCAAGAGGTGTAGTGGATAGTGGCGTTAGCTTACTGAGCGGTGACTTTAAGCCGAAGGCTTCGTTCTTAAAATATTGGAAGATCTGGAAGAAAGTCGCTATTGCGGCCTCAGTTCTTATCGTTGCTTTGATTGCTGAGCAAGTGGTGCTGGTGAATCAGTATGAAGCTCAAGCGGCGGCCTACCGTGCAGAAAGCGAACGCATTTTTCGCAGTGTATTTCCAGATAAAAAACGCATTCCTACAACGAGTTACCTGAAAAGGCAGATGCAAGATGAGTTAGGCCGATTAGGGGGTTCCGACCTGTCCAGCGCCTCTGTGTTGGAATGGTTATCGAAACTACCTGACACTGTGGGTCAAGTGAATGGCATGCAAGTTGAGAGCTTTACCTTCGATGGTAATCGCAATGAAGTTCGTATGAGTGTCACCAGTAAGGACTTTGAAAGCTTTGAAGCGGCGCGAATAAAACTGGAAACGCAGTTCGATGTGTCGCAGGGTCCTCTTAACCGTAATGGTGAAGTGGTGATGGTAACTTTGTGTTGAGGCAAAATAGGTCAATCATGAAAGGTCTACTTCTTAGCGCACAAAGCTGGTGGCTTAGCATTAGTCAAAGGGAACAGCGACTGGTATTGGCGTGTTCTGTCGTTGCCATTATAGGGATTATCTATTGGGGGATACTTGCTCCGTTTGCCCAGCGAACCGAGAGTGCGCAAATGCGTATTCAGTCAGAACGCCAATTACTATCTTGGGTTAGCGAGCAAGCCGATACCATCGTAGAAAAACGTCGAGCTGGTGGTGTGGTTGTCTCTAAACAGCCTTTAAATCAGGTTATTACGTCGTCAACAAGTCGATTCAATGTCGAATTGATTCGTATGCAGCCTCGTAATGAGCAACTGCAGGTATGGATCAAACCGATACCGTTTGAGTTCTTTGTAAATTGGTTATTTTATTTGCATGATAATCACGGAGTGACAGTGGAAAATATGGATATTGATAAGGCGGATTTGAGTGGTGTGATTGAAGTGAACCGTCTGCAATTTAAAAAGAGGTAGCTAAGTGAAGCGAGTCATAAAGTACACTTTACTTTGTACTGGTGTGTTCACCGCGAGTGCTATCTATCATTTGCCTGCACGTGTTGCGTTGAGTTATTCGCCATTGCCTCAAGGTATTATTATCGATGGTGCACAAGGAACCATCTGGCAAGGTAGAGCGCAAAATATTCGAGTTCAGAACCATCAACTAGGAGAGATTAGCTGGTCTTTCTCATGGTCAAGCTTGCTAACTTTGTCGCCAGAGTATGCCGTTAGGTTTGGTCGTGGCAGTACACTCGGTCTCTCTGGGAAAGGCAATGTCGGTATTAACTTTTCAGGGCCTTATGTCGATACGTTGTTAGCCTCTATACCGGCCGATAAGGTTCTACAATACTCTCCAACACCTGTGCCAGTAACGGCTGGTGGACAACTTGAATTAGCCATCAAATCGCTGCAATACCAGTCTCCGTGGTGTGCTACGGGAGAAGGGAGTTTGTCATGGAGTGCAGGCTATATTGAAACCCCTGTTGGTAGTTTAAGCTTCGGTCCGACTATTGTTGATTTAACCTGTAATGATAGTGTTTTAACCGCAAAAGGCAGCCAAGCGAGTAAACAGGTCTCTAGTGAGTTTTCTGGGCAGCTGACACCAAATCGACAATATCAATCCAGCGCCTGGTTTAAACCAGAAGGCGACTTTCCGCCAACCATGCGTCAGCAGTTGAGCTGGTTAGGAAACCCTGATAACCAAGGACGTTATTCCTTTAATTATCAAGGGCGATTCTAAGGGATAGTGACGAAGTAACTGGTAGGGTTAAATGTAAAAAGGAGGCTAAGCCTCCTTTTTACATTTATTGTTGTGCTTATTTCTGAATGAGAATCTTATCCCAAGCCAGTGTTTGGTCACCAGTGACAATGAAATTTGGATTTTCCAGAGTGTCTCTTTGGTTGTAGGACAACGGTGCTAATTCAGTACTTAAGATAGCACCACCCGCCTCTTCGACAATGCATTGTGTCGCCGCCGTATCCCACTCGCCTGTTGGGCCTAAGCGTAGGTAACAGTCCACAGCCCCTTCCGCCACTAGACACGCTTTTAGCGCCGCTGAACCAAGAGGTACTAAGTCGTAGTTCCATGCAGAGCTCATTCTCTCTGTCACACGGTTAATATTTTGGCGGCGACTAATTGCAATTG
>ASHK01000812.1 GCA_000695745.1 Vibrio madracius
TGAGTTGGAAACGGTGATAACAGCGGTTCCGGAAACGGATCGGGAAGTGCTGTTCAATGAAGTGAAACAAGTATTAAACACGCTTCCTGAAATGGAACAGCGCATTCTTTATTTGGTGTACGTGAAAAGCTTAAGTACCAAAGAAACGGCACTGGTTCTCGATATTAACGAAATCAAAGTGCATCGATTGAAGCACCGAGGTTTGGACATTCTCAAGAGTAGAATGAAGGAGAGTGATGTATGCAAAAATTGATCGGTATTGTTGTGGTGCTGAGCGTAATTTTTGGCGGTTTCATTTTCCTTGGCGGTAAATTTGAGTTTATCTTCAAACTGTCAGAAATCATCATTATTTTCGGTGCGGCGTTTGCCAGTTTGTTAATGTCGACCACCTCTGCGACGTTGAAACTCATGGCTCAACAGATTGGTATTGCCTTTCGTGCCACGCCTTACAATAAAGATTATTACCAACAGCTGTTATCCCTGATGTTTGAGCTGATTAATACCGCCAGAGTTCAAAATATCAAAGCACTGGATATTCATGTTGAAAACCCTGATTCGAGTAAGATTTTCGCTAAATACCCTAAGATCACCAATGATGCGCTAACAACTCAATTTATCATTGATTCTTTCCGACAGGTGATCACTGGAAAACAATCTCAGCATTTGCTGGAAGCTTTTCTTGAAGAGGAAATCGAGCACCTTGAAGATGAATACACCAAACCCTCAGAGAAATTGCATGCCACAGCGGAAGCCATGCCGGGACTCGGTATTCTTGCGGCGGTTATGGGCATCATTCTTACCATGCAAGGCCTTGATGGCGAGATAAGTGAGATCGGTAAGAATATCGCGGGTGCGTTAGTCGGAACCTTTACCGGCGTATTTGGTTGTTACTGTTTACTTGGGCCTATGTCGAGCAGTATTAAAGACGTTTCCGAAAACCAGTTAGCGCCGCTGCTTTGTGTGAAATCAATCCTGTCAGCGTACGCTCAAGGTCAATCAGCACACATGTGCGCGAATGCAGGGCGTAAAAATATCGAGACTCGTTATAAACCGTCGTTTGTCGAACTAGAAAAAGCGGTAGAAGTGCTCAGACAACAGCCTCATAAGGCTAAGGATCAAATGATGGAACAACCAAATATCATCATTAATAAAAAAGGACGTCGTAAGCGAAACGAACTGCAACATGGAGGTTGGAAAGTTGCTATGGCAGACTTGATGATCTCGCTAATGTGCCTTTTCCTCGTGTTGTGGATACTGCAAGTTGTTGATGTAGACGACCAGAAAAAACTGTTGAACTATTTTGCTTACGGTAATGATCCCATTATGCATCTAGGGACTAACGAAAGTGGTGGTAATTCTATCAACCCGCTGCCGCTACCCCATGTCGCGACATCTCATTACGATGCAGAATTGCATCGCATCAACGACACCTCAGTACTTGAAGGTGAGTTTAACAGTCAACAAGAGTTAGAAGTACTCGCTCAGCGGGTTAAACAAGAGCTATCCGGTATTGATGCTSTCCTTGGTAGTGTCAGCGTATTAGTCACCCCTCAAGGCGTCAAATTGGTGATTGCTGATTCAGATAAAGGCCCGATGTTTTTTCGAGGAGGGGCTAAGGTGACGCCTTTCTATCAAGATTTGCTGCTGAATTTAGCGGGGTTGCTAGAAAAAATCGAAAACAAGATGATCATCACTGGGCATACGGATGCGAGCCGCTATAAAGGGAGTCGCATGACGAACTGGGAACTGTCTAGCAATCGAGCTAATAGTGCTCGTTACTATCTAGATAAGGGGGGACTGAAAGAGCGCCATATTTTCCAAGTAACGGGGATGAGTGACACTGCGCCTATTGATTTCGATAATGCTAAATCCGGCATTAACCGTCGTATTGAACTGTATATTTTAACCGCGAAGACGTTAAACGAATTGAACAAGGTTTATAAGGCCTTTGCTCTAGAACAAGTGAATAGGGCATCACCTCTAGCGGAAAAAGAACTTGATACGGTGTTACAAGAATCGCATCGTCAGGCTGTTGGACTGGCGGAGTACAATCAACCAGTAACCTCGTTTGAAGTGATGAATCGTTATGACTGAGCTACTTCACTCGGTTTTCAATATGCGAAAGTGCTTAGCATGGCTCGTGGTTATAGATTATGTATTAATAGGCTTTTACGTCTATTTAGCGACGAGTTTAGTATACTTCGATGTTTTTCTTATTGGAGTTTTGATTGCTCTGTATAACATTTTGCTTGTGACGGTTGTTGTTCATCAACCACCAGGCTTTATCTCACTGGGCAGAGATAAGCATCTTGTTATCCCTATTTGCTTTGCCACTTTCCTTGGTTGCACTATTGTCGTTTTAACCGTTTTTTGGTGATTTTTCTGGCGCTATTTCAAAGATTTTTGCGAACAGCGTTGCAAAAATAACCATTTAAGCCTAAGTTGTAATAGTAATGTAATAAAAAGGAGTGTTTGTCTATGCATCAAGAAATGATTCAACCTTCCAACCTCGGCGTTATTAGTCGCACTTGCCTATTCTCTCTGGGTACAGTTCTCGCCATTCTGGTTTTGCTCTAATAACGTAGACCTTAGGGGACAGCTCAAACGCAAGCACTTGAGTTTGTAGATGGGCGTTCCTCTGGGCGTAGCAAGCATGCCTAGCTCTATTCTCATCTCTTAGTAAAACCTTCAAATAAGTTAATATCCACACTTTTCGTTTGTTTTCTATCCACGACAACTCGCTATACTCTAAGTCATTGTTATCGAAACCGTATTGAGCTGCCTATGTTTTCGCTGGATTCATTGTCCTTTTCGCATCGTTTTTTAGCCCTTCCTAAGAGCTTTTACTCACAGGTTGAACCAACACCTCTGGACAATCCACGCTGGGTGGCTTGGAATCAAGAGCTGGCGGCTGAGCTTAGATTGCCTAACGAGGTTGATGAGGAACACGCTTTGCTGGATGTGCTTTCTGGTAGTTTGTCGAATGAGCAGATTAAGCCACTTGCAATGAAGTATGCGGGACATCAGTTTGGTATTTATAACCCCGATTTAGGTGACGGTCGTGGCTTGTTGTTGGGAGAACTAACGGCAAAGTCGGGCCAGACTTTCGATCTGCATCTTAAGGGCGCTGGGAAAACCTCTTACTCTCGTATGGGAGATGGTCGAGCGGTATTACGTTCGACCATCCGTGAGT
>ASHK01000813.1 GCA_000695745.1 Vibrio madracius
ATGTATTTTTGCCATCGTCATCATGAAATAGCGATGGGTACAAACCGTAGTTACCGATCGGTGTTGGCTCACTCCAAGGACCCTCAATATTGTCTGCGGTCACCACAAAGCTTGGTGTTGCCATCCAGTTACCACCACGGCAAGAGTGTACATTCGAAAAACACACCCAGAATTTACCATCCGCATAGGTTAGGGCAGGAGCGTACACACCCTCTGAGTTGTCCATACCAGTCATGTCAAGTTGAGAGGTTCGAGTAAGGACATGGCTGACTAGACGCCAATTGACTAAGTCTTTTGAATGATGAATTTGAATGCCAGGAAACCACTCAAATGTTGACGTCGCAATGTAATAGTCATCACCAACACGAACAATTGATGGATCAGGATTAAAACCTTTAAGTACAGGATTTTGAATAGTTTGCGTCATTGGAAAATACTCACAAAGAAAGGGCATTGAAAAAGGTGCTGAGAAAACTCAACACGCAATAAAAAAGCCCAAGCACATCCCCCGATTATACTTGGGCTTGAAGCAAATGTTCACACAAGGATTACTTGTAGATGAACCCGTTCACAATGTTTTCTAGATGTTCTTGACGGCCAGATTCTTTCACTGGAGATAGGTTGTTATCCACCGCGTAATTAGCCACCTGCTCTAGGTTTAGATCGCCCGTTAGGATTTTCTTACCAAGATCTTCGTTCCAACCAGAATAACGCTGTGCAATATTCTTAGATAGAACGTCGTTCTCAATCATGTCAGCTGCACGCTCAAGTGATAGAGCCATTACGTCCATACCACCGATGTGACCGTGGAAGAAATCCTCTAGGTCGATAGAAGGGCGACGAACGCGTGCGTCGAAGTTGAAGCCACCTGTAGTGAAACCGCCTGCTTTTAGGATTTCGTACATCACTAGCGTGTTTTCTTCAACACTGTTAGGGAACTGGTCAGTATCCCAGCCTAGTTGCGCGTCACCGCGGTTAGCATCGATAGAGCCGAATAGACCTAGTGATGTAGCTGTTGCTACTTCGTGGTGGAAGCTGTGCCCTGCTAGCGTAGCGTGGTTCGCTTCGATGTTTACTTTAACTTCGTTCTCAAGACCAAACTGCTTCAAGAAACCGTAAACTGTTGCAGTATCGTAATCGTACTGATGCTTAGTTGGTTCTTGCGGCTTAGGTTCAATTAGGATTGCACCTTTAAAGCCAATCTTGTGCTTATGTTCTACTACCATTTGCATCAAGCGACCTAACTGCTCACGCTCTTGACGTAGGTCAGTGTTTAGCAGTGTCTCATAGCCTTCACGACCACCCCAAAGTACGTAGTTTTCACCACCAAGGCGCTTAGTTGCACCCATAGCGTTGAAGATTTGAGTTGCAGCATAAGCAAATACTTTAGGATCTGGGTTTGTGCCTGCACCTGACATATAACGCGGATGTGAGAATGCGTTAGCCGTACCCCAAAGAAGTTTAAGACCTGTTTCTTCTTGCTTCTGCTCTAATACATCAACCATTGTTTGGAAGTTGTTTACGTACTCTTTGATAGAAGCGCCTTCCGGTGCAACATCAGTATCGTGGAAACAGTAATATGGGACATCTAGCTTTGAGAAGAACTCAAATGCAGCATCCGCTTTAACGCGAGCGTGTTCCATTGGGTCTGATACCTTTAACCACTCGTGGTCGAAAGTACCGTCACCAAATACGTCAGAACCAGGCCAGCGGAAGTTATGCCAGTAGCAAGCAGCGAAACGAAGATGCTCTTTCATCGACTTACCGAGAATCATGCGGTCCGCATCGTAGTGACGAAACGCTAAAGGATTCGTCGATTCTTTC
>ASHK01000814.1 GCA_000695745.1 Vibrio madracius
ATTGCTGSCCTTTTTGTTTCTACTCACAGGCTGTCGAGTACATTCCTACCACTTCTTGGATCTTGTCAATCACCAGTGCTGTCGGTTCTAGCGTAATGAGCCCTTGACTAACCTTTTGGTATTGAGATGGCATGTACTGACTTAGCATTGAAAGTGGAATAGTCTTTTCCCGTAAGTTATCGATTAATAGGTCGAATGCACTTTGAATACGTGGTTCTGACCAATAATAACGAATGCGATCAGAAAAACTATAGTGAAGGTTGTTGATAATGGTTGAGTGCTTTTCACCATAGTATGACTTCCAGTATTTCGGGTCATCTAAAAGAACGTCATCAACGACTTTTTTGAACTGACTAGTTCGCTCTATTGGAACCAGTTCTTTTTCCATCTCAGCTAAAGCAAATAGAGCTTCACGTAATGCAAATGTCAGAGCTGGTCCTACTTTCAAAATAGCGAAATGATTTTGAACTAAATCGCGAAGATGTTGTTGGGTTTGATAGTCGGTAGAATGAGCTTCATAAAGCCAAGGGGTTTCTTGTATAAATTCTGATATTTCGGATGCTTTCTCTTTCTCAAAACGAATCACTTTACTGTGGTCGAACTCAACGCCTGGTTGAACAACGACGGCAATGACTCTATCTAGTGCTTCACCGATGCCCAAAGCCTCAAAAGCGGTGATGTGAGTATCAATAGTGTTACGAATATCACCAAGCTTACTAATGTGAACAGTTTCAATTTCATTAGCTTCTCCGCCTGGAACGGGGACTTCAGTGCCTATCACGTAGGTGAGTTGATTTTTTATGGCAGGATCAATATAAGTTTCAGCTATCTTGCACATTTCCGCCGATCGTTTTGCTACTATCATTGGATCCAGTGGTATTTCGTCGTCAGCGCATGACATGGAAGCATCTAGGTGTATTTTTGTAAAACCAGCTTCTACATAA
>ASHK01000815.1 GCA_000695745.1 Vibrio madracius
TCTTTAGAGCCGACAAGGCCCACCACTCGCACATCAAAATCGATAAAAGTGGACGCTTCTTCTAAAGCCACAAATTGAACTAGGTTAGTCGGCAGTCTCGAACGCTCGACTGCCGATTTTAAAATTTGATTAAACTTGTCGTTACCAGAACACACTATGACGCCATTACCTGCGATAAGTGCAGCTGTTATTTGCGCCATTGCCGCGATCTTAGCTTGTGCTTCTTCGCTCTCTAGAACCACTAAAACCACTCCACGTCCTGCCGCATAGAGCTCATTGGTTTCGCCCGTAGGCCCTGGCATCACATGTGGGTTCGCCAACAGTACGTTGGCTTGCTGAATATGAAATGCCATAACACTAGCAAGCGTTGCGTTTAGCTCATTCATATTGCGCTGAACAGAAAGCAAGCACTCACGTTGCTCAGCAAAATCACTAAGATTCCAACCTTCCCATGCTGTCAAAACATCGGAGAAAATAGTTGCGTTATTGACCATGATTTTTCTCCTTATTTCGCCGCTTGATTAGCGTTGGCGTTAATGACATCAGTAAAGCGATATAGGTAGTGTGGGCCACCTGCTTTTGGTCCAGTTCCCGAAAGACCTGTCCTCCAAATGGTTGAACCCCTACCACTGCACCGACTTGGTCGCGGTTGATGTAGCAGTTCCCCACTCGAGCGTGTTTTTCCACCCACTCGTACGTCGATTCATTACGGCTGTGGACACCTAGCGTCAAGCCAAAACCTGTTGCGTTGATGCTCTCAACTACTTTTGGTAGTTCAGATGCTTTGAAGCGAACGATATGGAGAATAGGGCCGAAATGTTCTTCCGTTAGCACAGAGATATCAGAAATTTCAAACGCACAAGGCGGTACAAAATCCCCTTCTTGGCACTCAGCATCAAGCGACAGTTGCGCCACTTTGTTGCCTTGTTTTGTCATCGCATCAATATGTGCCAGTAGTTTTTGCTTCGCATTGGCATCAATGACTGGGCCCACATCGGTAGCATGTAGATAGGGCAAGCCCACTTTAAGCTCATCCATTGCACCTTGAATCAGGTTAATAACACGCTCCGCAATATCTTCTTGAATAAACAGAACACGCAATGCAGAACAGCGCTGTCCAGCAGAGGCAAAGGCAGAGCGAACAACGTCGCGAACGACTTGCTCAGGCAGTGCAGTCGAGTCAACAATCATCGCATTTTGACCGCCGGTTTCTGCAATAAATGGCACTGGCGCCACTTGGCGTGCCGCAAGTGTGCTATTGATGCGCTGAGCTGTTGGCGTAGAGCCAGTAAAGGCAACACCAGCAATCGCTGGGTGCGAGGTTAACGCCTGACCTACATCAGCGCCGCGTCCTGTAATCAGTTGAATCGCATCAGCTGGGAAGCCAGCTTCAAGCATTAACTCAACAGCACGTACAGCGATAAGAGAAGTTTGCTCCGCAGGTTTAGCCACAACGGTGTTCCCCGCAACCAATGCTGCCGTGACCTGACCTAGGAAAATCGCCAGAGGGAAGTTCCACGGACTAATACAAACAAACACACCTCGTCCGCCGCGTGTCAATGTTTTTGACTGACCGTCAAAGCCCAGCACCGATTGCGTTTCAAAAATATGTGGTTGTTTCGCATAGTAACGACAGAAATCGACCGCTTCGCGCACTTCATCAATACTGTCGTGAATGGTCTTACCCGCTTCCTGATGGCATATCGCCACCAACTCATGCAGATTGTCTTCTAGCTTGTCGGCCAGTGTTAGTAAGCACTGACCTCGTTCAGCATATGGCGTCTGCGACCAACTCGTAAAACCTTGCTCTGCTACTCGGATAGCTTCGGAAACATGATCAAGGTTAGCCATAGCCACCTGCCCTACGACAATACGGCGATCATAAGGCGCAGTGATCGTATCCACACTCGCACCGTCCTTGATCATGCTTTCGTATTGCGATTGACCATTAATGATCGGAGCACCTTGCCATTGCTTAGCTCGAAACACTTCAACTTTGTGCTCGTAGCCTTTCACTTCGCTCTCAATATCGACGTTCACACCCATTGAGTTTTACGATCGGCAAAAATAGCGGGAGGGAGATCGATATTAGCGTTGTGTAGGGTGTCATTGGCAAGCAATGCGTCTACCGGGTGAACAGTTAAGCTGTCAACAGGACAACGCGCATCAACAAGGCGGTGA
>ASHK01000816.1 GCA_000695745.1 Vibrio madracius
AAGACAAGCAAGGATGTTACACCTATGTCAATGAGGCGGTCTGCCGTTTATTTGGGCGCGACCGTGAAGAAATCATTGGTTTTGACGACAGTCAGTTTTTTACCGTTGAAGAGGTATGTGACTTAATCAAAAATGACCAATCGGTTTTGACCGGAAAAACGGTGTCTAACATTGAAGTGAATACTCTGAAGTCGGGTGAAGTAAAACACTATCAGAATATGAAATCACCTATCTTCAACAGTCACAACGAAGTGGTCGGAATATTCGGACTAGCGATTGATATTTCTAAGACCGTAGCGCGGCACAATGAGCTGGAGTTTTTCGCTGTTAGGGACGTGTTGACCGGACTGTATAACCGACGATTCCTTGAACTGCAAATGAAGCACGAAATTGCCGCCTTTAAACGCCATGATCAAAAAATCTGTTGTGTGATGTTAGATGTCGATGGATTTAAGTCGATCAACGACCGATATGGGCATGGTGTTGGCGATTATGTTCTGCAAACCGTAGGCAAGATTTTGATCGAATCGACGAGAGAAGAAGACTTCTGTTTTCGATTCGGTGGTGATGAATTTACCATGTTACTGCCCAAAACATCACTTCCAGATGCCTATAAGCTTGCTGAGCGAGTGAGAGAGGCCGTCGCCAGTAGAGCGCTATATTCTACACTGGTGAGGCTTTCAATATTAAGGTCAGCCTTGGTGTTGCGACGATGCAACAAGGTAAAGAAGAGCAGCTATTAGACATTGCCGATGAAGCACTGATGGAAGTTAAAACCAATACGAAAGGAAAAAACACCAGTTATGTGTTTTGTGATCGTATGTCGGCCATTATGAGCTGTGACGGTTGCAAAAGAGCGGAGCGATGTAAGTAATCATGTATCGAAGGGTCATTCTAGCTAAACTAGAATGACCCGCTTCATTTTATTGTGCGATTTCTACCGGTTGTTCGACGTACGCCGCTGTATTCCAAAGAGGCACTGTCGATAAGCTATGTTTAAAACTTCCCGAAGTTTCTTTAGTAGAATAGGATAGGTACATAAGTGTCTGATTTTCTTTGTCAAAAATTCGACGTACCTTCATGCTTTTAAAGAAAATACTCTTGGACTTCTTAAAGACCACTTCACCCGATTTCGACTTATCTATTTGTGCGATCATTTCTGGTGTGATTTCACCGGTTTGTCGACACGAAATAGAGCTATCACTCGGGTCCGAAAGGCTTAAATCAGCTTCAATACTTGCGATGTGGCAAGTGACTCCTGTGACAATAGGATCGGTTAGAGTATTGAGTTTGATATCTTTTAATGTGAACATACCCAGCGATACATCTCCCACCTCTTTATCACCACAACCATATAAGGCGAGTGTCAGAGCCGGGACCAACAAGAGCTTTTTTAACATAGTAGAGCATTCCTTTTTATTAACGCTTTTGTATACCATAACTAAGGTTACTCGAAAAATCGAACAGGATTATTATGAAAAATGTCGCCGAACGACTGTATAGCAACAAAAATCAATGGCTAGCGAGCCAGATAGATGTTGATTTCCCAACACCCGAAAGTGTCCAGGGGCGGGAATTATATCAGGAGTCTTTGTCGAGCAACTACCTAGATT
>ASHK01000817.1 GCA_000695745.1 Vibrio madracius
TTATGGACGATTTTCTCGATGGAATTCGATTGAACAGAGCCGCTTCACTCATGTATGGCGCTGGCGTGGGCACAGATTCTACCCATTGGCTGTGATAGGCTATGTTCGTTTTTAGCGCACAAAACATTACTACCAAAATGGCAGTAAATAAGAAGAAAGTGCGAAAAATAGATTGCCTAAATGTATGCAAACCAAAGCCGTCGTGTTCGAAATGAGTGCTTACGTTATCTTGTTAGCCATAAACGTCAAGTGAAATCATGTCCAAAAATGTAAACTGAACGCGATAAATTTTAACGAGAGTGAAAATTAATGGGTATGTATCACTGATTTTGCTACCTACACTGATAGTCTTGTCAGATTACTCGCTCTCACTCAATAAGTGACTAAAGTGAGAGCGTCAATGAATGGAGCACGTGTAGTAAATGAGAAATTTGGTATTCATGGGTGTGTGTCTGGCGGTGACCGTTTGGATGATTTTTGATTCGGGCAAGTCGGATCAAGTGTTCACTTTTTGGGAGCACGTGACTTTGCCCAACAAAGATGAAATTGGAATGTATGTCAGTCAGTCTTTTTACTACATAGCATTGCTGGTGGGCGTGGTTTACCTTGGCCGTAAATTTAAGCGCCGCAATAACAAATAATGTTTAATCAAGCACTTGTTGAACTGTATTGCAACAAATCGACCAGTGCTTCTAGTTGCTCTTCTATTGCTTTGTCTGCCGAGATAGCCGGAAATTCCAGCGTGATACAAGGCAGTCCTTTCTCGTTACACCAACTCCCAAACGAACCGGGTGTATCGTAACCAACGTCGTCGATCAAAGGAAGTGAGAAACGCTTTGCAAGCCATTGACCCATCGTAGAATGCGCGGGGTCATCTACGCAGGCCAAAGGTTCGTGAAGTGACACAACAAACCTGGGTTTTCGAGCCTCAATGAAATCGATAAGTGCACGAATCTCTGGTTCAAGGGTGGCCGCATTACCGGTTTTAACTTTGACGTCACGTTCACTTGCCGATGTGCTCCAGCGATACACTGTACCTTTGTCGGTCCACGTTTTCGTTGGAAACGCACGATTGAGATCCACTTGATTGGCATTGGCACGAGTCCCTAATTGATTGCCGTCGGGGTTCATTGACACGATCACATCGTGCTTCAGGTATTGAGCGGTTAGGGTACGAAGTGCGCACGACAATGCCGTAATGGATGCGGTCTCATCACCGTGAGTGCCGGCAAGAATGAGTCCGCGTTCAGGCGTTTCTAATTGCGCCGGAAAGAACAATAACGGAGCGCCCAACACCGAGTGTCCATAGGTCTCAGGCATGTTCTGAAATTCAGCCCGTAATGATCTTGGACGGAATATTGGCTTTGTTTGACTTACATTATCCATGTTCTAGTTCCCAACTTCTTGCCTTCCCTCACGGCATTCTGTGGTTATATATGCCATAAATAATGATGTAATGCTATTGAAAGCCTTTTTGTTGTAATAAACCAAGGTGTTATCTATGACGAAACGGCAATTTTATAATAACGACACCAATCAGGCGGTTTAGGATGAAACACACCTCTTCATGGAAAGTATCGATTCTCTCAGCGCTCATTGCAGCGACGTTTTCAGTACAGAGTGCAACGGTGCCCGATGGCACAACGCTGGCTGAGACTTCAAAAATTGTACGCGGCAACGATGCAGAAGTAGCAACACTGGACCCTGCTAATGCTGAAGGGTTACCAGAGATGCATGTTCTGAGGGACTTATTTGAAGGGCTTGTGATTCAAGACAGAGAAGGAAATGTCGTTCCCGGTGTTGCAGAGTCTTGGGAAACCAGTGACAACAAAACGTTTGTTTTTCACTTAAGAAAGGATGCGAAATGGTCAAA
>ASHK01000818.1 GCA_000695745.1 Vibrio madracius
GTTTTTAGCGTCCCTGTGGATTCCAGTTTTGCTCGCAACCATTTTTCCGGTAAGTTTGGGTACCGTTCAAACAGACATTGACCCATAATGCTTTCTGCATTAATACCGCTGTAATGTTGCATAAAGCTATTCCAGGCACAGACGTTATATTGACGGTCGACAACAATTAAACCGGCATCTAGGGTATCCAGTAACTGCATTGTCCAGTGAAAGTCGGACAGCTCTAAAGTCATCGTCGTCATTGCAACAACTCCATTTGCCGATGGATAATCGCAACTGATTCCGCATCAAACATAAATAATACCGAACAGAATAAATCCAACGCTTCTGCGTCGTAAGTATATTCAATAGTAAACACATGCTCATTCGCATTGAGCATAGAATGCTCTGGGCTAAAATCTTCAATACGTAGTGGCTCTCGTAAAGAGAACTCCAAACCCAGTTGTTCGGAGAGGGAGACCAAAAAAGAAGACACCAAGACATTGACCAAGTTTACAACAATTTCATCGTGGGATATTTCGCCATCATCGTAACCCAAGCGCCGTCCTACTTGCGCGACAGACTCACCTTCGATACAGACCAAAGCTTCTCCATGTAAGCCACTACCAACAAACCGCTGTGCTGCTGCGCAACTATTATCACGACTGAGGGCATCTTGAATCATCATGGTGACTTCGCTAAAGGTCAGCTCCCCAACTCGAGGAACAGGCAATAGAATAAACTCTTTCAGCTGCGCAGATATTGTCGCTGCACCGGCTCCAAGAGCAATGTTTGACGTTTCTTGAAAACGTTCAAACATCTGCTGCCTGGTAAATGATTGTTTGGGGAGGCGGCTATCATCTATGGGGATCTGCAAGTCATTAAATAATGGTATTGCCGATTCAACTTTTAGTGGTTTCTCAACGAACGCATAAGCACCTAAATCTAAACAGCGCTGACGTGCGATTTCTTGGATATCACCAGAGACAACGACAACTTTGAGATGATGATTTAATGATTGAAGTTCTACTAGTACTTCAAAGCCATCCATCTCAGGCATGGTTAAATCAAGGAATAAGATATCAATCTTATCCCGCTTAATTATTTCCAGCGCTTGACGACCATTCTCTGCAAATACGGTTTCACCATCAAAGGAGCTAGAAATAAAACTCGCTAAGCTTCTTCTCGCTACCTTTGAGTCGTCACAAATAAGTATCTGCATGAATCCATTAATATTATTGATAATTGACTAACCTATAATAAACAGAATTCCATCTTGGATACCAGTATCAATTTGAACTAACATCACATTTTATTTAGATACGCCATACGCTTAACGTGACAATAACGCGCTAAATTATTGCTAGCGCGACTATTATTAGCGATAAAGGCTGATGAAAGAATTCGCTAAAACAAACCGTTTTAGAACAGATCTTGTTGAGGGCTATCGTCTTCTTCTAATACTGCATTCACTATAGGCACTTTGCCTTGCATGAGTTTGCGACGATAGCGTTGACGACATAATTTAATGATATGGAGCTGCTGTGCTGTGGTAAAGTTCAACCAATTAAATCGCTCATCACGCTTACGCATGCACCCTTGACAGTACCCCTTCTCATCAACTGTGCAGACACGTACGCATGGACTTGGTACGGTGAAAAACTCTAGTTGCTCCATCGACATCCTTTTTTCAGATCGTTGCACTCATTTATCAAGCGAAAACAAGCTTGTATAGTAAGAATAGTCTGACTTATGTCACTTTTGCGAATCCAATATCACTGTTACGTAAGGGATTACACGTATCCAATCAAAAAACCACTATACTAAAGATAACCTGTCCCTGACAAAAAACAGTGTTTTATTAGTTAGGCTTGTCAATAATTTCATTCAGTTGGAGCAAATTATATGAAGATTTTTTCTAAGACGTTACTCGCCGCAGTTGCACTTCCAGTTCTAATGACGGCTTGTGCCGCAAACAATACGCAAGAGGAAGCGATGAAAGCAGTAACCGCTCAAGATCTTCAACATCACAATTGGAACTTAGTTCAAATTGACGGCAACCCAATTCAAGTTGACGAACAAAACCAAGCCCCTCGTTTAGAGATTGGTGAGAAGATGACAGCAAACGGCAATGCTGGATGTAATAACTTCTTTGGTCAAGCAGAGCTTAAGGATGGTCAATTCCGCATTGAGAAAATGGGCATGACCATGAAGATGTGTGCTGGTACAGCGATGGACATCGAACAAACAATGTCAAAAACATTGTCAGATTGGAGTGCTATTACCGTCACTAAAAAACGGATCTTGAACTGAAAGGCGCTGAGCACACACTAACATTTGAATTGAAAGATTGGGTCAACTAATCCCAACGCATCCCAATCAAAAACGGCACGCGATGTGCCGTTTTTATTTGTTTTGAATCGACTAGCGGAACAGTAAGACTTTCAAACTCGCATCATCATCTTTGTCTGCAAATTCTGATGGGTTAGCCAAGCGCTCAATATAAGTGAGTGTTGGCGCTTCTTCTTTCATGCTATCAATCAAAAAGCTCGGTGTAACACTCGGTGAATTTACACACGCCATCACTTCTCCTTGCGCATTCAACAACTCAGGTAAGCGTCGTAGGATTTTTTTGTAATCCTTGGTCAGCGCAAAACTGCCTTTTTGGAACGAGGTGGGTCGATAATAATCAGGTCATAAGGACCATACTTTTTAATTTTGCCCCACGATTTAAAGATGTCGTGTGCCATAAAAGTAACGTTAAGACGTATCATGGTCATTCAATCGGTGATTATCACGCCCTTTGTTTAACGAGGCGCGTGCCATATCAACGTTCACCACATGCTCTGCTCCACCTTCGATTGCCGCTACGGAGAATCCACAGGTGTAGGCAAACAAGTTTAATACTCGTTTCCCTCTCGCGTGCTCTTTTACCCACTCTCGACCATTTCGCATGTCAAGAAACAGTCCAAAATTCTGGTTACGACCAATATCCAGCTGATATTTACATCCGAGTTCTAAAACAACTGGCCTGCTATCAAGCTCCCCCCATAACACCTCTGTTGGCGCGCCATCACTGTATCGGTGCTGTAAGACGATGGCCTTACCTTGAGCGTTTCGCCAAACGTCGCTGGTGGATAAATCTTCAAGCCCCTGCTTGAGCGTGCACATAAACGTCTCATCGACCGGTTTGAACACGTTCACTAACAATTGACTGGCAGCCCAGTCACACGTCAGTTGCTCCAAACCAGGCCAGCACTTGCCTCGTCCATGAAAAAGACGCCTCACTTCAACATTAGAGTGAGATAGCCCTTTTGAAACTAGCTCGAAGAAAACCGCTAGCTGACTCGCTTGCATTGCCTCGTTGTCACCGTTTTGTTGTTCTATTTTTTCGGCCATGCTAACTCCCATGGTTGCGACCATTTATCGATAGCGTCGGAAACCTCTGCCGCTTGCCATTTCTCACCAAGATCACTCGCTCTTGGGTCACATCGAAATTGAAATAACTCGCCGCAGAGCTCAAAACGCAGTGCGTAAGCATGTAAGTATCCACGGTCCGCATCATCACTTACGTTGTAGATAGCATCACCTTTAATCGGTGAACCTATGGATTTCAAAGCAACGCGAATTTGGTGCGTTTTGCCTGACAAAGGTTTGCATAAAAAGAGCCGCTCGCCACTTTGCGCTGCAGCTGAAAAAAACTGCGTGACTGCTGGGTTATTCTTAGAGTTGACCAATTTCCAAGACGAGCGTCTTGAACGCTCCATATCACCGACAATCGTTCCTTGCTTCTTTTTCGGTTTTTTACTGCCGATTGCCAGATAGTATTTGTCTATCTGGCGCTGTTCGAACAGACGTGAAAACTGCGCTGCAATCTCCGCTCGCTTGGCCAAAATAAGTAATCCAGATGTCATTTTGTCGAGCCGGTGTACTAGATGAAGTGATGAGGTGCCAATGCACGTGCAACCTCTGACACCAACATGGTATCACCATCATCTTTATGGACACTCACTCCTGGATATTTATTAATAACCACAAAATCGTCATTTTCATAATGAATATCGAACATACGATACCTTATCGCTAAGGAATAATGGGCAGGGATAATACACAAAAGCTGCTCAATGAGCAGCTTCTAGTTAGCAATAATTCACGCATTCGTTATAAGAATGGGTAAGCAAACACCATTATGATGGCAATAGGACACACCACTTTGACGTAAATTGGCCAGATCCGCCAAAACCACGTCTTCTCTATTTCAGGGTAACCTTGTTGAATTTCTTTAAGCAAAGCGTTTCGACTCCAGACCCAACCGATAACGATCGCCCAAACTACCCCTAATAAAGGCTGCATATACATAGTCGACGCGGTAGCAACCCAATCAAACAAGGTGTCAAAATTCGCTGCAATAAGCACGCTGAACACCAATATCGCTAAACCCAAAATGATCGCGGACTTCTCTCGCTTGATCTTCATTTCTTCTTGCAAACAGGAGACTGGCACTTCTAGCATGGCAATTGAAGAAGTTAGTGCAGCAATCACCATCAGCGCAAAGAAAGCGACACCGACAATTTCTCCCACCAGTCCCATAGAGTCAAACAAGCTTGGTAATACAGTGAAAACAAGGTTTCCTGAACTGATTAGCTCACCGGTCTCACTAAAGATCTGCACACCATTTGCTTTTGCAACAAACATCGCTGGAAGAATGAGTAAGCCCGCAAAAAACGCCACCCCAGTATCAATAATGGCCACTTGACCTGCCGTCTTTGGAATATTAACGTCTTTACTTAGGTAAGAGCCGTACACCATCATTGCACCCACTCCCAGTGACAACGAGAAAAACGCCTGTCCCATTGCATTCACTACCAGTCCACCGTTCACATGCTCCCAATTAGGAACAAGGTACATTCTTAAGCCATCCATCGCCCCATGTTGGGTGAAAATGTAGATAATGAGCACTAAGAATAGGGCGAACAACACTGGCATCAATCGTGATGACCACTTTTCAATACCGTCTGCAACACCACGGCGTACCACAAATACTGTCATCAACATGAATATGACCGTCAGCAGTACATTTCTTCCTGTTCCAAAAGTAATCAACCATTCCGATAACGACTGCAATCCAATCAACTTCATAATTGGGGAAACACCAAAGCCTATTAACCATCCAGCTAAGATGCATAAAAGCTCAAAATCATTGAGGCAGTTAGCATAGCCGTGGTACCAAATAACACCGCTAACAAGCGGTTATTGGTCCAGATTTTTCGTAGTGACCCAATTGGGTTAGATTGCCCATATCGGCCTATAGTGAGCTCAGCAACGAGCATTGGGAAAGCAAGCAGAGCCATCATCAAAAGATAGATAAGAAGGAATGCGGCGCCGCCGTTACTCGCGGTTTGCGTTGGGAATCCCCAAACGTTACCTAAACCCACTGCTGAGCCAGCAGCAGCCATTATAAAGCCAAAACGAGAAGAAAATTGGCCTCTATCGGAACTTGCCATCAGTTTGTACCATGTGTGTCTAATCAGTAGACGAATTTGTGGCTGTCCATGAAATGATTTCTCCGCACAAAAAAACTGCCTCTAAGGCAGTCTCTCCCTGTGCTCTTCAGTCGTTCACCTCAAAAAGGTGTAAGATAAAATTTA
>ASHK01000819.1 GCA_000695745.1 Vibrio madracius
TTCGCCAAGTGCAACCCCAGCAGTCACTGTTTTAATGGCCTCGTAATGTGGCGCTAAGCCAAAGAACAACGAGGTATTAGGCGTCAGCGCAAATGGATATTGCTCAAATCCGAAATAGTCTAAATACACCGTTTATCGTCCAAATTGCATCAACTCACATGCCAAGGCTTAAGCTTGTTACTCTTCAGGGAACCACTCATTCAGCAAATCGCGTGAACGCTCAACTTCTTTTTGCCACGTATTTACACCGACAACAGTTGGGCGTAACAAGATGACTAATTCGGTCTTTTCTGTGACGTTTTGTGTGTTTCTAAACAGGTGCCCCAGCGCTGGAATATCCCCAAGATACGGGACTTTAGATACCATTTCAGTGGTCGCAGATTTCATCAAACCACCAATCACGACAACATCACCGTCAGCGGCACGGATAACAGAGTCAGACTCGCGAATTGAACTCTTCGCTAGAGGCACAATGATAGAATCCCCCAGCACTTCGATCTCTTTTTTCTCTTCTTGAACTTCAATAACCGCAGGATGTACATGCAACAGAACATTGCCTTTCTCATCAATTTGCGGTGTCACATCCAGAGAAATACCCGAGAAGAAAGGAGTTAATTCAACTTGAGGCGCTACGTTGGCATTCTCACCAGAACCAATAACCGTCGAAATATCAGTAACAAAATACTCATCGGTACCAACCTTAATCACCGATTTTTGGTTGTTGGCCGCAGTAATTCGAGGACTAGAAAGCACATTAAGATCGCCCTGAGTCGCCATGAAACTTAGTACCGCTTCAAAGTGCCCATCGGTAATAGTGATATTTGTTTGTCCACCTAATAATGTGCCAATTTGGTTTAAAGGCGGAACCGGTTGCGGAGCTGGACGAGAAATAGACACGCCACCACTACCGATTGCTGAGCCAATATTGCTCCAACTGATACCTTGTTGATAGCCATCACTTAACGTCACTTCAAGGATCTTCGCTTCCAAGATAACTTGGCGATGCAGGCGCTGCTGAGACATATCTAAGAACTCTCTCACCTGACGAATCTCATCAGGGTAAGCTCGCAGTGTCAGTAAACTTGCTTGAGGGGTCACAACCACACTACGCCCGTCGCCAGTGCCAATCAGTTTGCTTACCGCTTGCTCAAGCGCAGGCCAGAAATCACTCTCACTGGTCGTCTCTATTCGAGTGCCGCCTTGTTCATTATTGTTATTGCTTCCACCATTGACATTATTTGAGTTCGAAGAATTAGACGAGCCTGAACTAGAGCTAGAACTGCCCGAATTCGAGTTATTACTTGAACTACTATTGTTGTTATTGTTCGAGTCTCGGCTAGAGATAGTCCCGGTAGTGATCGAGGTTAACGAACGACCAGAGCGTTTAAATTGAAGATAATCAACTGGAATGGAGACTGTGCGCAAGCCGGCCGGATATACTTGGATGATTCGACCTTTTTTCACTATGTCGTAGCCGTACATATCGCTAACATTATCAAGCACTTCATCTAAGGTCACATCCCTTAAATTTGCGGTAATTCTGCCAGACACACTTGGGTTAATGGATACGCTATATTCAGTTCCTTTTACCAGACTGGTGAAAAATGCTTTGGCCTCAACGCCATTCGCTTGAACTCGAAAACGCTTCAGTGTTCTACTCGGATGTGCCCCTGTCGAAGCATCTAACTCTGGCATAAGGTCCGCTTCCACCGTAGGTGGTAACTCATCTAGGCTCTTATTATTTGCATTGTTAACCGACTCATTGAGGCTTTGCTTTATTTCAACCGGATCCCGGTGCCCATTGAACATCCCGCCAATGCTGCGATACATATACCGATTACAACCTTACGCATCATATTCTTATAGCCTTAATTTTTAACATCCATTGCAAATAAGCCAAGTTTCCACTGCTTGCCTGCACGCTGAAGGAAAATATTTTCACTGTTAATATTGGCTACTTTGTAGCCGTTAATGATATCGCCTTTTTCAACCACTTTATTATTCATCACGGCTGAACATGGCATCGCTTGTTCGCAGACAATGCTTTGCAATGTCGGCAGTCGATATACCGTTTTTTCT
>ASHK01000820.1 GCA_000695745.1 Vibrio madracius
GGTAGATGAAGTCTTTTTATCGGACGCATGCGAAGAGCGCTTTCTTTCGTCAAGTGACATTCCAGAGTTTGTCCCCGAGGATATTTTTATGGCCGGGATGGCGAACCTGATAGATGGCTATCATGTCGAGCGTAAGGGGATCGACGTACACACTATTTTGTTTACTATTGAAGGTGGTGGGGTGCTCATTACGGAGGAATATGTTACGGCCATCGAACCGTATTCTATTGTTGTTTTACCAGCACACACGCCATATAGGTTTGAGATTAATCCTCAGTACAAACATTGGCGAATGATCTGGTTTTTACCTAAAGACAGACCGAGGTGGCAAGCTTTGTCTGATCTTGGCCAAAAAGTGTTACCGTTTCATGGTTGTGAACGCATTTGGGCGCTAATGACACTGTTGTACTTAGAGATTGGTGGCAGGACCAGCTATCGCAAGTTATTGGTGGGTGAAGTATGTAGAATCATCACCGGATTTGAAAGCAACCCACAGATTCTGCAGTTCGGGTACAAGCCTTATTTAGTCAAATAGAAGGGCAACTTCATTTGCCATGGACGGTAAAAACAATGGCGAATAAGACATTTTTGAGTGAAGAGCAGTTGGCGCGTATCTGCAAGCAGCTCTATAACGTTTCGCCTCGAGCGCGGTTAATCAATTTACGTATGGAAAAAGCGTGTGACTTACTAAGAAATAATGACTGGTCTATTGCGATGATAGCTGAGCGCTTAGGCTATCGAGATCCATTTAACTTTACGCATCGATTCACTAAGCACGTGGGGTGCTCACCTAGCGCGTACCGTAAGCAGGTTATGCAGCTAAACGACGAAAGGTAGAGCGCGATTGCGCCCTACATTGCTCATTTGTTGATGGCTTGATTTAGCCACTGATCAAATTGTCCTTTCGGTAATGCGCCATTAATCGTGTCAACACGTTGGCCGTTTTTGAACACCATAATGGTCGGAATACTCCTGATTTGGAATTGTGCCGCGAGCTGTTGTTGTTGCTCAGTGTCAATTTTAACGAATCGGACTGCACCGGCGCGCTCTTCGGCGGCTTGCTGAAAGACGGGGCAAAGCTACGCACGGGTTGCACCACGTGGCCCAGAAATCGATAACGATAGGTTGCTTACTATTGAGGAGGGCAGAAAAATTCTCTTCAGTTCCTTCAATAGGGCTTCCGTCTAGAAGTAATGCTTTGCAGCGACCGCATTTTGGTGATTCTGTAATTCTTTCTGCTGGTAAACGATTTAGTCCATTGCATGATGGGCAACGTGTATTAATAGTCGACATGGTCTCTCCCAACCGTGAATTGAATTTGTAATTTAGGCTTCTTTGAGCCCTAGATTATGAGTATACTCGAAGCTCTTAGAGTCGGGATAGACAAGTTATTATTGACGCTTATTGGAGCGCTTTTATTGATAATATTTGTCTATCTCGATTGATGAAAACTATAAAAAAATAGGTACAGAATGACAACATTTTACGCCGAAATTACTGGTTGGGGTAAGTGCCTTCCACCAGCGATATTATCTAATCACGATCTTAGCACTATTATGGAAACATCGGATGAGTGGATTAGAACCCGTACTGGCATAGAAAATCGTCGCATCAGCCATGTAAATACTTCTGAAATGGCAACGGTTGCTGCTAAACACGCTATGGCATGCGCCGGTATTACTGCGGATGAAGTTGACCTTATTATCGTTGCAACTTGTTCTCCAGATTCACTTATTCCTAACACTGCATCGCGTGTTCAACAGAACTTAGGTGTTCCATCCGCAGCTGCGTTTGATTTGAATGCCGCCTGTACAGGATTCGTTTATGGCCTAGAAACCGCGACTAAGCTGATTCAATCTGGTAATTACCGTAATGCCATCGTAATCGGAGCAGAGCGTTTATCCTTCTTCATCGACTGGAGCGAACGTGACACAGCGGTTTTATTTGGAGATGGCGCAGGTGCCGCAGTTCTGTCTCGTACAGAGAGCAAAGTAGGTCTGCAAGATGCGCAAATTGGGTGTGATGCGAAAGGTCGCGATATTCTCGCAGTGCCTGAGTTTGGTACATCGATGCAACGCTTTGCTGCGGACAACGGTTACTTTGAATTCAATTTCATTGGTAAAGAGATCTTCAAGCGTGCTGTAAAAGGTATGGGTGCAGCGGCGAACACCGTACTTTCTCGTTCTAATCTTACCAAAGAAGATATTGATGTAGTCATTCCGCATCAAGCAAACATTCGAATTATTCAAACCTTGTGTGACTTGTCTGGTATCGATCAAGACAAAGCGTTCGTTAATATCCAGAACTATGGAAACACATCAGCAGCCACGGTGCCAATTGCGTTGTGTGAAGCGATGGAGCAAGGTCGAGTTAAACCTGGTGATGATCTCCTACTTGCTGCATTTGGAGCGGGCCTTACTTGGGGAGCTGGTCATATTAAGTGGGGTGATAGAGTTACGCCCGTCGGTACGAGTGATGCGGCATTACCTCCATGTGAAAAATCAGCACTGGAACTGATGAAAACGGCGATTGAACACTGTCAAAATAAGCCAGAAA
>ASHK01000821.1 GCA_000695745.1 Vibrio madracius
GCGAAATATTACGATAAAGTTTCGTCTGATATAGAGCCTTTGAACCAATACGGCGTGAAAGACTGGGCTGTAATGCAATCTGGTGATACTGGTTCGGAGATATTTCGCTTTGAACAACCTGTAATACAGGGAAAGTTAGTCAGCACGACCTTGTTAAATTTGAGATAAATACATCTCGCTGTCAACTAGTAATAGTTGACGGTCAGCACCGAGCAATGGCACTGTTAGCATTGTATAGAAACTTAAAAAACCAATGGTCAGATTCGAACCGACAAGCGTTTGAGTCGTACTATAAAGAATGGACACCATCTTATATCAAGAGTTTCGATTTGGATTCTATTCAACTGCCGATGATAATATGTACTATCCTGACCTTTCTGAAGGCTATAAAGGTGATTTTGATCTTAAAAAAGCATCCCGTTCTATTTTTCTAACTTTGAATAAAAATGCTAGAAAAGTATCTAGATCAAGGAATCTTTTACTAGATGATACTGATCTAGTATCGTCATTTATGAGAAGTGTTTTATCAAAAGTTAAAAATGATGATAACAATATCTTAGCAGACAGTAATTTCCAAATACATAACGTTGAGTTGGATCAGTCAGGCGACCGGATGAAAATTCAAAGTCCTGTCGCAATTACAGGTGTGACACACTTACATTATATGATTGAGCATATTTTGTTAGATAGTTCTAATATCAATGGAGTTTCAAAACGTGACGGACGATTTAAAACTAGGACTAGTGGCGATTACTTCACCAATGCATTAACTCGATTGAAGTGTGAGGATGTAATTGGTAGTGACGGTTATGCTCAAATAAGGCGCGATGTATTTACTAGCAGTGATGAGGAGAAGCTACGAAGCTCCTTTGACTCAGTGTACGGTAAGTATATTATTGACTTCTTCAAAGAGTTTTATCCCTATTCATGCTTCTCATCTTCTAGTGAATCTATCAAGAACAAAGCGCAATCTCATCAGGATGTTCACCTCAAACCTATGCTGTTCGATGGACAGGGAATTGCAAAAATATTTGAAAGCCATCGTAGCTCTTTGGGCATACGCCTCGAGGAAGGGTACTTCAAACATGATGTCCCTCGGATCAAGGAGTTAAAGAGTCAGCTTGATGCAACAAATGATTCGCTGAACACTTTGGTTACCAGCTTAAAGCAAGAAAGAGCCATGAAGCTTTTCGATAAAGTTATCCCCAAAAAGTATCAAAAAAGCGAATTGTTCCCGGCTAATTTATTGAAAGCAAGTGATTTGCTTTACGATAATGTATTCACTACGGTTGCTTTCCAAAGTGCAATGATTTGTGGTTTCTTTACAGAGGTGGAAAAATATTCAGATCAGTTCTCAGGAAAGTATTCATGTGACATTGATTCTTTATATAGAGAATACATAAGTAGCATTAATGGTTTTTTGAGCCCACATCTTTGACTCAGTTGAAGAATTTGATTGGTATATTTATTGGCCAGGTTAATGGCGAGGACTTTGAATCTTTTGATATTCTATATGACTCTTCAAATACATTCAGGAACGTAGTCTACCCTGGTGAAATGCAACCAGATGAGTGGCCTAAATATCGTTATCTTTTCCTTGAGTTGTGGAAGACAAGCGATACTTCTTTTGAAGAACAGCTAGAACGTGAAAGAGTTAAGTGTAGAAAGCAGGTGGCGAGCCAGTTGCACGCTCGCCTACACAAAAAGTACTTGCAAGAAAACCGTCTCCTGGAGCAAGACTTGGATGAGACAGAACGAGATAAGCTAGTGAGCAAAACAACGCTCCTATATAAAGATATGCTAGGTTATCTATCTAAAAAGAGCACTATCGACGAAGCTCTAGTTCAATCTAGTTTAAAGACTAACAAATAAGAGCTAAGTGG
>ASHK01000822.1 GCA_000695745.1 Vibrio madracius
AATCCAAAGAGACAATCCATCAAGAGCTATATTTCTTTTACAGTGCATCCACCGCTTTCTGTACTTTTGCGGCTACGTCTGGTGACAGCCATGCTGTCCATGTATCTTTGTATTCCTTCATAAAGTGCTCAACGGCATATTCACCATCTGCTTGCTCGTCTTCCATCCAAGCAAGTAGACCGTTCATTTGGGCATTGGTAAATTCACGCTGCTTGAAATACGCCATGGCTTCTGGTGATTTCTTCGCAAAGCTATCGGTCACAACAGTTTCAACGGCAGAAGGTGGGTACATAGTTGGTTTCGGATCGAGACATTCTTCTTGGGTAATACAGTCTTTAAACATGGCTTCATCAACGCCGCTACCGAAGTCGACTTTGACCATTTTGTATTTACCAAGCACTGCCGTTGGTGCCCAGTAATAACCAAACCATGGCTCTTCACGCTCATATGCTTTAGCGATAGAACCAGAAAGACCAGCACCTGARACCCGGGTCGACCAGTTCAAATCCTGCTTGTTCCATACCTAGCGCATTAAATAAGTTGCCGGCAGAAATCTGGCAGTTCCAACCTGCAGGGCAAGTATAGAAGGCGGACTTGCTTGGATCTTCTGGGTGAGTGAATTTCTTTGCGTTGGCAAGTACGCCCTCAATCGTTGCAAGAGTTGGATCTTGTTTGACCATGTACTCAGGAACCCAAAAGCCTTCTTCGCCGCCGTCAGTAAGGGTTGTGCCCGCGTATTGAATCTGACCTTCCTTAACGCCAAGATCCAAGGCTTCACGCATAGAGTTACTCCAGAACTCTGGCGCGATATCAGGTTGCCCTTTTGAAATCATCGAAGCACCTGTTGGCATAGTATCGCCAGGTACAAGCTCTGCATCACAGTCAAAACCGTGCTCCAGAATGAATTTATCGATGTTGGCAATGAGTGTGGCTGAATTCCAGTTCATGTCAGCAATAGTGACCGTTCCACACTCGTCTGCAGAGGCTGTTTGAAGACTTGATGTAGCTAAAAGAGATGAGAACAATAACGTCCTAGTTAAGCGTTTCATAGTGATTTTCCATTTCAAAGTTCGCTATTAAGTATATGAAATAGAAAAAATATTACAAATTTCATTCACAAACTGTTCATATTGCTGTGACCTAACCTTCAACAATAGCGGTCTTTTTATGCACTCGTTTGCGCTTGTTTTCATGCTTGGTCAACCAGACGATCGGGATGACAATCATCAGGGTTCCTATTGCCATAAAGATATCTGGAACTTCATCAAACCACAGCAAACCAACTGCCACGGCACCAATTAAACCACTGTATTCCGCACTGGCAATTTTATTGCTGTCTACCGAACGATAGGTGAGCACGCATGTCGCCGCAATAAATCAAAATAAAGGTACTCGATGCGGCTGCCACAGGAAAGCGCTCCAGTCCCAAGGCTGACCTTCTATAAAGACTAAACATAGCGATACGGGCATGCCAACTAGATTGGTAACCAGTAAAGTGTGCACCACAGATTGCTGTTTTGGCAGCTTACGGATTAATAAGTTGTTCACGGCGATCGTCAGAGCAACAATTAACGCTGATAGGGCTGCAAAGTCGATTTGATCCGGTCTGATAATGACTAGCACGCCAGCAAAGCCCATCACCGCTGCTGCGATGGTCTGACGAGAAAGTTTCTCACCAAAAACAGCGCTGCTAAAGGGAGCAWGTCATAAGGGGGGCCGCAGTAGAAAATAGCGTTCGCTGTTGCCAATGGCATGGACGAAATGGCGTATACCATGAATATGGCACCAAATAACCAGACGTGTGCTCGCAAGGTATGCCACTTCAAACCTCGGTAATGTGCTTTGGTTTACTCAATAAGAACAAAGGTAATAAGATCAGCACCGCTGACAACTGACGGAAAAACACAAAATTGAAAACACAGCGACGTCATTACCAACGCTCTTAATCAGTGCGTCTGACAAAATAGCAATTTGATTACCAAACACGAGCAAAAGCATCGCTAAGCCGACTGTCATTGGTTTCATGTTTCTTCTCCTCTTCCTCTTTACGAGAGCATACGAGATGACCTAGGATGAAGTGAAATGATAAATATTTAATTAGTATGAGATATTTAGATAATGAAACTTCCACCATTACGAGCTGTTCACTGTTTTGAGTCTGTGGCGAGAAACCTCAGTTTCTCGTTGGCTGCAGAGGAACTTAATGTGACTCAAAGCGCTGTTAGCCATCAGATTCGTTTGCTAGAAGAGTATCTTGGTGAGGAGCTCTTTATCCGACAAGGAAGAAAGCTGTCACTGTCTCAAATTGGCGAAAGTTATCTAGAAGAGATTAGCCTGCGGTCGCGTCGATTGCAAAGGCCAGCCAGAGAATTCGGGAGGGGGAGCGCGGTACGATCCGTTTAGCGTTATACAGTTCACTCGCGGTAAAGTGGCTGATTCCGAGACTGTCTGATTTTAAACGCCTCTATCCGGAAATTGAGCTAACGTTGAATATGGTCGCTGAAGATCCTGAGCTATCAGATAACATTGGTGACTGTTTCATCACGGTCGAAAAACCGAAACGTAATTTCGTGGCGGAGTCGTTGTATAACGAGGTGCTCTATCCTGTGTGTAGCCATAAAATATGGAAAGAGATCGATGGACAAAAGCTGCCCGAGGCGCTTTGGAATTATCCAATACTATCAACGGATTCTGTTTTTAGAGAACGTGGTAAAGATTGGCAAAAGTGGTGCCAAGCTGGTGGTATCACCATGCCTAACGATTTAGATATGCAGCACTTCAGTCATATGCTGTTGGCAGTAGAGGCGGCAAAATATGATCAAGGGATTACCTTCGCTAACGGCTACATGATGACTGAGAGGGATTTACAAGATTTAATGGTGATTCCATCACATGGCTTAGAAACAGGCGATAACTTTTATTTTGTCTACAAAAAGAGCCGCGCAAGACAGCCAGAAATTAAAAAATTGGCGAGTTGGTTACAGCAGCAATGTGGTGAGCGTTCTTACTGATAGTAAGAACGCACTACTTATCAGGCTGGTTCTTGCACGTGTTTAGTGGCAAGGAGCAATTCATTCACTTTGTGAATTGAGAATGATTTATCTACGGCGAGCGTGAACTCGCACAATCCTACTTTAATAATGAGCACGTTCAACTCAGGGAATTGAGAGTGGGGTTCCAGTGTGACCTGTTCAATTAAGCCCAACCTGATAAAGGTGTGACCGAATTTATAGTTGGCATCTTTAACATCAATGATGTGTTTACCTTGGTTGGCGATAATCAAATCGACACCGTCGGTCATGATCATCGAACGCAACAACTTGTACTGCACAAAATTATGGTACAGATCCATGATACTGGTACGTTTTCTCTCGGTGAGCATCATTTCACTTTGGTAAGCCAGTATATGCAGAGGTTCGAGCAGTTTTTCAGTACCGCAATAGAAGCTGTAGGTCACCTTATCCAGCAAGCTCGCATCATTGAGTTCCGTTGAGACGGGATAACAAGTTCGAGGGGAGACGATTTCACGCAATAGTTTGATCACGTGACTAGCGACGTCCTGAGACACCAAATTGTATTTGATGATCATCTCACCTTGAATCGATTGCAGCCCAATGTAGTTGTCAAGCAAGTCGCCACCATGGGTGAGGAATAGTACGTCCGTATACCACATCTTTTCAGCTTGAATCCGTTCACCATCGATCTTTAAGTGCATGATAAAGTCTTGCTGAATGATGACGACTTCAGGATAAAGCAGCATGCCTGGCTTTAAGTTTCGGCGCTCTTGATGTACCGGGATTTTGAAACTAAAAACCGCATCTTCAAAAAAATGCAGCTGTTCGGAGAACTGTGGTGGAATGTCTTGTTGCGATTTTATTTCGATCAACCAAGGGCCAAACTGGTCATACTCTTTCTTTAGATCGTACATACCTACCTTCCTTGTTGTCTATTATTTGCTCAATACAACTCTATGTAAAATAATAGCAGGTTGTTGTGATCTTACTCGAAAGATAGTCAACAGGTGATGGTGGGAGAATGCGCTTTGCGCTCTACGATGGTGAAGCGTCATCATGGAGTAACTTAGCGTGAAATAAAAGA
>ASHK01000823.1 GCA_000695745.1 Vibrio madracius
CAATTTAGAGAACAGTTGCTCTAAATAAGACAGTGAAATCCCTTGACGTTCAGAGATATCTGCTAGGGGTACTGGGCTTTGCTGTGAGTGCAGTGCGACATCTAGCATCGCTGTTACTGCATATCTTCCTTTTGATGTTAGTCTCATATCACACGTTTCCACATTGATTATGTGGTTAGGATTTTTCCATACCTGACTATTTTAATCAAGTATTTATTTGACTAAAATAGTCAGGTATTTAACCCAACAGAAAAAGTGGTTATTTTTTCACCCCTAGCCCTTTCTCTATTGAGGTTAAAATACCACGCAACGTGTTGATTTCCTGTGACTCAGGGCGAGCTCTGCTGAACATTCTGCGTAATTTGTTCATGACCAACCCCGGCTTATCTTTAGAAATAAACTGGGTATCGATGATCACTTTTTCAAGGTGTTGGTAGAATAATTCTAGCTCTTTGTGACGTGGATAGTCAGCTTCCTCTTGTTCAGGAAACTGGTTAGCCACACGCTCTAAGTGTGCAACACGAACTTCATAACTTAAGGTTTGAACCGCCATCGCTAAGTTAAGAGAACTGTATTCCGGGTTTGCTGGAATGCAAGTATGGAAGTGACAAAGCTGCAACTCTTCGTTGGTTAAACCAGTGCGCTCACGCCCGAACACCAAAGCAACAGGATGTTGTTCACCTTCGATAGCAAACTTTTCCCCGCACTCTCTCGGTTCGATCATCGGCCAATCTAGCGTACGCGAACGTGCGCTCGAGCCCACGACTAATCCACAATCCTCAATCGCTTCTTGCAGCGTACCAACAATGGTAGCACCAAGCGCTATGTCACTTGCACCTGCGGCGAGTGCAATAGCTTGAGCATCGACTTCACATTGCGGATCAACGAGTACCATTTGACTCAATCCCATTACTTTCATCGCTCTTGCGGCTGAGCCAATGTTGCCTGAATGAGAAGTTCCGACGAGGACGATTTTAACGTTGTCTAGCATGGTCAAATGGCACCGAGATTACAAAACCGCCGAATAATAACATAAACCCGACTAAAATAGTCAGGGTCTTTTTACTCTCGCCAATGACAGCGCAAAAAATAACCACTTCCCTTTTGCCAAAACTTTGGTATACTCGCCGCCGCTTTTTGTTCTTTAACATCCGTTGGGAAAATTCGTATGCATCCAATGCTAAATATCGCTATACGCGCTGCGCGTAAAGCGGGCAACCATATTGCTAAATCACTAGAAAACACTGACAAGATCGAGTCAGTACAGAAAGGCACTAATGACTTTGTTACTAACGTAGACAAAGAAGCTGAAGCACTCATTATCCATACTATTCAAACATCATACCCTGACCACAGCATTATCGCTGAAGAAGGTGGCTTGATTGAAGGTAAAGATAGCGACGTACAATGGATCATCGACCCACTGGATGGCACTCAAAACTTCGTAAAAGGTATTCCACATTTCTCAGTGTCTATTGCTGTTCGCATTAAAGGCAAAACTGAAGTTGCGTGTGTATACGATCCAATGCTCAACGAGCTATTCACCGCTCAACGTGGTGCAGGTGCTCAGCTAAACAACGCTCGAATCCGTGTAAAAGCGCTGAAAGACCTAAAAGGTACTGTTATCGGTACAGGTTTCCCTTCGAGACAAAAACAACACTCTGAAAGCTACTTCAAGATCATGTCTGCTATGTTCGTCGATTGTGCAGACTTCCGTCGTGCAGGCTCTGCTGCTCTTGATCTTTGCTACGTAGCAGCTGGCCGTTTAGACGGTTACTTCGAGTTAGGTCTAAAACCATGGGACATGGCTGCCGGTGAGCTTATCGCTCGTGAAGCTGGTGCAATCGTTACTGACTTCGCAGGTGGTACTGAGTACATGAAGTCTGGTAATGTGGTCACGGCAAGTGCACGTGGTGTTCAGAACATGCTGAAGATCATTCGTGAAAATGGCAACGAAGCTATTCTTAAGTAATTAGCTTAAGAACCACAGCTCATTAATGCTGAATTTGAAATCCCGGCCAATTGGTCGGGATTTTTTTGTTTTCGGCACTGTGCTTTCCTTGGCATAGCAAAAGTAAGCCGTTTATAACCAACAAAAAAAGCCACTCTACCGAGTGGCTTTTACCATTTTGTACTCTTCTAGATTGATTCCGCGAGTTCATGCTTGCGCAGAAACGCGGTGTACTTTAAGTCAAATTTAATGCCCTATGGCATTTCATCAAACTCCGCACCTTCTTTTTCAATCTGTGGTGGCATTAAATGCTCTTTCTGAATACCCAGTTTCAGAGCTAGCGCTGATGCAACATAGATAGAAGAATAAGTACCAACAGTGATACCTAATAGCAATGCAGTAGCGAATCCGTGAATCATCGCACCGCCTTGAGTGAACAGCGCGATAACCACAAATAATGTCGTGCCAGATGTAATCAAAGTACGACTTAGTGTTTGTGTGATTGAGCTATTCATAATGTCAGCAGCGTCGACATTACGCATCTTCCGGAAGTTTTCTCGAATACGGTCAAATACAACAATGGTATCGTTGAGTGAGTAACCAACAACGGTCAGCAGTGCCGCGACAATGGTCAAATCCACCTCAATTTGCATCAAAGAGAAAATACCAAGGGTGATGATGATATCATGTGCCAATGCTAATACCGCACCCGCAGCAAGACGCCATTCAAACCGCACTGATACGTAGATCAAGATACAGATTAACGAAACAAGAATAGCTAGGCCACCCGCTTCTGTCAGTTCACCTCCGACATTGGGTCCACAACATCGATACGGCGCATTTCAACGCTTTCACCAGTGCCTTGCTTAATCGCCTCCAAAATTTGGTTACCCAATGCTTCTGCTTGTACATCATCACGAGGACGAAGACGAACCATAACATCGCGGGAAGAACCAAAGTTTTGTACCGTCGCATCACCAAAGCCTTTTGCTTCAAGAGCCGAACGAACATCTTCTAAATTCGCTGGTTGCTCAAAGCCAACTTCGATTAGCGTACCGCCAGTAAAATCCAAACCCCAATTTAACCATTTGGTTGATAGAGTAAAGATCGATGCACCTATCATCACGAGTGACAATGCAAATGCCACTTTTGACCAACGCATAAAGTCGATCGTTTTGTCTGCTTTCAATATCTGAAACATAACTAACCCTTAGATCGACAGCTTGTTAATACGCTTACCACCGTAAACTAGGTTCACGAGGCATCGTGTACCAATGATGGCGGTAAACATAGAAGTGATAATGCCTATCGACAGTGTAACTGCGAAGCCTTTGATAGCCCCTGTAC
>ASHK01000824.1 GCA_000695745.1 Vibrio madracius
AAACCGGTAAAACATGCCCAGTTCGACCTTTATGGGTGGCGTAAAGTAAAAGATCCAACGGAACAAGGTGGGTATATCTTAAATACTAAACTCGGGGTGTCTTGGCGACATCATTGGTGGGTAGATCGAGTTCAAACCATCTTGGATATTGGGCGTGAAGCTGACGCCTACCAAGTCGAGCAGAGCGATCGAAACGACCAGTTAGATGTCGCTATATTGACCCTTGGCTATGATTTTCGACCTTCCGTGCGATTAGAGCTTAATTATCGTTACGCTGTGAAACGGTCGAACGTTGACACCACATCATTTTTTATTGGTGGCTCTAGTCCACGCGAGTGATTCGAACACTTGGGTACGACAAAAACGTTATTGGATTGATGATTAAGGTGCAAATATAGAGATGTATGTTGTGAGATTACTATTACTTTTAGGCGCTTTGTTGGTAAGTCACTCGGGACTTGCCTCAAGTGAAACATACGCCGAAGTGACCCCATCTGCTGTGTCGCAATATCAGCTGGGCCCGGCGACACGATTCGCATCTGGGTTTATGGCGAGAAAGAGATGTCGATGTCGCTAAAGTTAGTGAGGGCGGTGCGATTAATTTTCCTTATATCGGCCGAGTGCAGCTTGCTGGAAAAACGACAACGTCCATAGAGCAAGACATAACCACTCGCTTAAAAGCAGGCGTTATCCGCAACCCTATGGTGACGGTAACCATGGAATCGTTTCGAAAGTTTTTTGTGCTTGGTGAGGTCGTTAGCCCTAATGGTTATGAATACGAACCTCAATTGACGGTGGAACAAGCCATTGCTCTTGCGGGTGGTTTTACTGATCGGGCGGCACAAGGCGATATCAATATTCGGCCATCGGGAAAATCACAGTTGATTGAGAAAGTTAAGATGACACACGCCGTTTATCCGGGTGACGTTGTCATTGTTGAAAGAAGTTTTTTTTAGAACGGTAAGAGAATGATTGAACGCGGTAAAGCGAAAGAAAGTCATGTAAGTTTTGCGCCTTTGTTTCTGGCGCTAAAGACACATGGACTTAAGTTGTGTTTATTAACATTGATAGTCACTGGCATCAGTATTCCGCTCGTGTTATCAATGGGTTCAAAGTATGTGTCAACCGCGACAGTGCTTATCAAAGCGCAGTCTGATAACACCTCTCCGATTGAACCAATTGAAGGGTATGATTCGACTCGTGCTCAGTATTATGAAACCAAGTTTAATTTAATGCAGTCTCGTGTGGTGTTGGTAGAAGCTGTCCGCGCACTCAATTTGCAAGATGACCCACATTATAATGGTGCGAAGCAAGATGAACAGGGTCGATGGGATCAGCCTTTAACAACCAGAATTAATCACGCCTTAAGAATATTGAAACGTAATCTCACTTTTACCGCCGTCCGTTTGACGCAATTAGTTTATGTTTCTTACGAATCTCCGGATGCTAAACAAGCTGCGTTAGTGGCCAACGCTGTTGCACAGGCCTTTATTGATTATTCAATTCAACAAAGAAATGAAAAAACGCAAGTTGCACGTACCTGGAATCAAGACCAGTTATCGATACTAAAACAGCAAATCAACGCTCAGAAAAAAGAGATAGAAGCCTTTTTGCAACAACAAGGTTTATTAACGTTTCGTGGTGTAGATGGTTTTGAGACAGAGCAGCTCGGCATAGTGACCAACAAACTGGCTGATGCGAAGGAGCGCAGATTGACGGCACAAGCTAATTTCGAACTGGTCAACAGATATATGAAAGGCAAGTTAAGTATGATTTGATCATCGCTGCCGGATCGATTTCTTCMWGCACCCTCAACTTCAGGACTTACGAATCGCGCTGATTCAAGCGAAACGTAACTTGTCGGACTTAGATCGTCGTTATGGTCCCAAGTACAGTAAAGTACTTGAAGCAAAGGCCGAAATAGCAGCCATTCAATTGCAGACAAACCAACTGCTTGGAGAGTTGAAACTTGGATTGCAAAAAAAATATCAAGCTGAGTTAATTAAAGAGAATCATTACAAAGCATTATTGGAGCAGCACAAGCAAGCGTTTTTCAAGCTTTCAGAAAAGCGTGATTTTAATGAAGGATTAGTTGCCGATCTGGATAAAAAGCAAGAACTGTATGAGAAGCTCTACTTGCGCACAATTGAACACAGCTTAAACGCTAGCTCGATTAAGCAAGAGGCAAAAATATACGATCCCGCAGTGATGAGTGACCGCCCAGCAAAGCCCAACAAACCACTATTGATCGTTATGGTAGCAATGTTGACATTGATAGCGGGCGCGTTAGCTATTGTCATTAGAGCCGCGACTAAACCAACGATTTCATCGTTGCGAGAAATGAAAGCCAAACTAGGTGTCCATCCTCTCGCTGATGTTCCGAAGTTTATGACTCAATCAGATTCCACGTTAGCACTGGCGAAAACGGTAGAAGCAAATCAGATGGCCAATGAAATTGTTCATGGCGTGGTGGCATCGTTGACGCTTGCTGATGCGGATTGTAAGTCAATTGCAGTAGCATCAACGTTTTCCAAAGAGGGAGCGACAACGATGAGCTACCTTCTAGCGTCGGCAATGAGCAAACATCATTCAACGTTACTGATCGATCTAGATTATCGAAGTGACGACGATTTTTCTAAAGCGCTGACTCAAGGCAACCAAGACTATGGTTTTAGTGATATTGCAATAAGTCATATGTCACTGGATAAAGTGGCAGTT